>CAIXQT010000401.1 GCA_903921665.1 uncultured Opitutia bacterium | reverse complement strand
GTTCGAGCGCTCGGTCAGGCGGGCGCTGGAACGGGCGGCTTCGAGGCCGGCCTGGCGTTCGAGCTTGGCGCGCTCGTCTTCCAGGGCGGCGGCTTCGGCGGAAGCCTTGGCGAGGCGGAGCGAACGCTCGGCGGTGAGGCGAGCGACTTCGGCCTGGAGCGGGGCGAGTTCTTCGGCGCGCTTGGCCTCGGCGAGCGCGAGCTCGGCGTCGATCCGAGCCTTCTCGATGCGCATGCGGTCGGCTTCCTTCATGGAGGCCTTCTGCTCAGGAGTGAGCTCGTCGCGCTGGGCAGGCGCGCCAGGAGCGGCGGGGGCGACGTTGGAAGGGGTGGCGGCCGCCGGCGTAGCGGGCGCATCGGCCGCAGGAGCGGCGGCGCGCTTGGCCTTGGTCTGCTGGGCGAACACGGGTGCGGTCACGAGGACGGCGAGCGCGAGGACGCGGAGGGAGGTGCGGAGATGCATGAGGGTTTTGATTTTGAGATTAGCGGAGGACGTATTCGACGGTCGGGTCGTAGAGCCACCAGAGGTCGCACGGACCGAGGAGCGGGAGCGGCTGGCGGACGCGGCCATCCTGGGTCTTGCCGGCATTAAAGCCGTCGGGATTGGGTTCATCCTTCACCGGCGGGACCGCGGCCGAGACGAGCAAGGAGTCTTCGGACATGCGTTCGACGACGTCGGTCACCCACTTGCGGCGGCCGGCCTCGTCGCCGAGGATCTTCCAGTCGCCGGTCGAGGCGCCCTTGTACATCTGGGCGACGAAGTCGTCGACGTTCGTGCCGATGCGCGCGGCGACCTTCACGAAGATGCGTTCGCACCAGACCTTGGACCACTTCAGCTGTTCCTTGAGCTGGGTGACGTTGCCGCTCAGGCCCACGGAGGCCTGGTGATGCAGGACGATGGTCTGCGGGTAGACGAACGAGCGCTTGGCGAGGGTGGTGATGATCGCGGCCATCGAGGCGGCGTAGCCCTTGACGACCACGTAGACCGGTGCCTTGGAGGTCTCCATCGCCTGCAGGATCATGTAGCCCGCCATCACGGAGCCGCCCGGAGACCGGTCGATCACGATGAAGATCGGGGCGTCGCTATCGACCGCGTTGTAGAAGGCGATGCGGCCGCAGACGAACTCAGCCAACTTGTCGTCGACGCGTCCGTTGAAGGGGATGCGACGGTCGGAGACGTGCAGCACGCCGTCGACGAGCGGGTCCTTGGGGTAAGCGACCTTCGCACCGCTCGCGATCTCGGCGGCCTTCTTCTCAAGCCGGGTGATGGTCGCCAAGGACGAGACCTTGGCGTATTCGACGGAGACTTCAGCGGTGGCGAGGCGGGCCTGCACTTCGAGTTCGGCGCGGGCGCGGTCCTTGTCGGCGGAAGCGACGGCGGCCTTGGCGGCGGCGAGGGCGGCTTCGAGCTTGAGCTTCGCCTGCTCGGCTTCGGCCGGAGCGGCGGCGGCGTCGGCACGGGCGGCGCGGAGGGCGGCTTCGGCCTCGAGCTTGCGGATTTCGAGGGTCTGCGTCAGCGCGGCGAGACGACGCTGCGAAGCGGCCAGGTCGAGGCGCGCGCGGATGACGTCGGTCTCGATCTCGGCCTTGATGGTCTCGGGCGTCTTCTTGACCGGGCCCTGCTGGGCCATGACGAGCGCTGCGAAGAAAAGGGGGACGAGGGCCAGGCGCGACATGGGGAGGAGACTGTTTTGACAGATATATGGTTCCCTTGAAGTCCTTTTTTGGCAAATCTGCCCGCATGGAAGTCGACGCCCCCATCACCCTCTTCAACCGCCACACCGGCCGCACGGAGACCGAGCAGGTCTACGGCGAGGCCTGGCTGCGTCGCATCTATGGCAACCCGCTCGGCAAGCTGACCCTCCATGCGGTGGTCAAACGGGGCCTTTTCTCAAAATTGTACGGCTGGGCCATGGATCGACCGAGCAGCGCGCGTCGCGTCGAGCCCTTCGTGAAGGCCTTCGG
>CAIXQT010000400.1 GCA_903921665.1 uncultured Opitutia bacterium | reverse complement strand
TAGGGCGGTGATTGCCATCACCGCCGTTCGAGGCCGTAGGTGGTGAGCCGACGGGTCTTAGCTGGGCTCGATGACGTCGGTCTTCCGTCCTCGATTCAGTCCTCAATGCAGACATCGACTCAGCCCTCCATGCAGCCGTCACGTCCCTACCCTTGAGCCTCAGGCTCCGCGGCAGACCCAGCGGTACGCGTCGAGGGAATTGCGCCAGAAGAACCGTTCGCGGTCTTCGGTGGAGCGGTCGGCGTAATACTCGGCTACGAGCCCGAAGACGTCCGCATAGCGTGCGCCTTTGTCGGAGACGGGCCAGTTGCTACCATAGAACACACGCGTCGGCCCGAACGAGACGGTGACATGGTCGAGCGTGGGCCGATAGTAAGCCGCACCCGTCGGCGCACCGCCGTGCGGGGCTTTCACGGGTTCGACAATTCCGGAGAGTTTGCAGAAGACGTTCGGTTCGGCGCCTAGGCGGCGCATGCCTTCGAGCCAAGCTTGGTCCGGCGCGGCGGGATCGCGGACATTGCCGACGTGGTCGACGACGATGCGCAGCTGAGGGTAAGCCCGCGCGAGACGCACGGCTCCAGGGAAATCACTGAGACCATTGATATCAACCGCTAGGCCGTGGTCGGCCAGCAGGCCGAGGTGACGCGCGAAGACGGGATCAGAGAGATCGGTGCTCAGCTTGCCCGCCGGGATCCGAATGCCGCGGAAGAGCGGGTGTGCGGCGAGGCGACGGAGATGGTCGGTGAAAGTCCCTTCGGCCGGGCGAAGGTTACCGATGAAGCCCACGATGCACGGATGCTCGTCAGCGAGGCGCAGGATCCAGTCGTTGTCCTGAACCCAGGCGCTGGCTTCGACCACCACCGTCTCGCGGATGCCATGCGGAGCGGCGACCCTTTGCCAATCAGGCGGAAGCACCGGGCGGTCGAGGAAGCTGCCCTTGGAAGGCCAAGGCACGCCTTGGCTGCGGGTCGGATCGTAGAAGTGCGTATGTGTGTCGACGATGCGGGTCGCCGCCGGACGGCTCGCGCAACCGACGGAGAGCGCAGCCGCCCCGCTCGCGCCGGCGAGGGTGCGCAGGAAGGTGCGGCGATCGGTGGTTCTGCCCATGTGGGAAAAATGAGGCCAGACCGAGAGAGAGCAACCTAGAGAACGGTGCGCTAAAGCCACTAAGAGATTCCGCTGACAAATCCGGATGCCCGCCCGGCCAAGCAAGGATGCTTGGCCCTACCTTTTGAGGTGGCGGATGCAGAGGTCGGGGAAGTCGGTGAAGAGGCCGTCGACTTTGGCTTCGTCGAAAAGCACCCGCACGAGTTCGTCGGCATCCTTGACCGACTTCGGGAGTTCGTCGGCACGCAGGGTATAGGGGTGCGACTTGAGACCGGCTTTCCGGGCGCGACCGGCGAGGTCGGTCACCTGACGTTCGCTTGGTGATTTGCCGGTGACATGACTGCTGATGGGCGCCCCGATGCCATCGACGAGCTTGGCCAGCTCAGCCAGTCCGGCGTCGGTCTGCAGATAGGTGAAATCGGTCTCGCCAGGCCCCTTGCCTTTGCCGCCCAGGAGCATGATCAGTTTGCCCGACCAGCCGAGCTCGCCCCGCAGGCGTTTGATCTCCGCGTATTCAAAGCACTGCACATAGCAGGCCGTGTCCTTGGCGTCGTAGCCGTACTTGCGGAGGATCGGCAGGACCACCGCCGCGAGGTCACGGCCTTCTTTGCGGTGCCAGGCCGGGGCCTTCAGTTCGGGGTAGATGCCGACATTGCGTCCGGTGGAACGGTTCAAGCCTTGGACGAACCGGATCTCTTCTTCGAACGTCACGACTTGGAACGAGCCGATACCGACCGGGAAGCGCTGCGGGAACGTGGCCTTGCCTGTCTGCGCGTTGAAGCGTTCCGAGACATTGAGCTGTTTCAGTTCCGCGACCGTGAAGTCGAGCGCGTAGAAGCGCCCGTCGGTCCGCTGGCGTCCGGGGAACTTCTTCGCGACGTCGGTCGTGGTGTCGATGTGCGTATCGTGGAAGACGACCGGCACGCCGTCCTTGCTCAGCACCACATCCTGTTCGAGGAAGTCGGCGCCTTGGCCGTAGGCGAGAGCCTTGGCCGCGAGCGTGTGCTCCGGCAGATAGCCGCTGGCCCCGCGATGCGCGATGATGAGCGGGCGCGGCTCCGCCGCGGCGAGGGTGGCGACGGCGAGGAGCAGGGCGGGGCGGAGCACGCATCGCATATAGTGCGGGGAGGCCCCGGAGCGCAAACGTGCAAAAGGGCCGGCCTTGCTGGGTTGCAACCGACCGGAATCAGCGTTGTCATCCTCCTAACCCCATGAAGAAGCTGCTGCTGTTCCTGCTCTGCCCGTTCGTGTCCGCCGCACCCCAGAAGGATCGCCACGTCGTGATGATCAGCCTGGATGGCTTCCCCGCCTGGCTCTTCAAGGATGAATCCCTGATGATCCCTAACCTCCGCAAGCTGGCCGCCGACGGCGCTTACGCGAAGGCGATGACGGTCAGCAATCCGTCCATCACTTGGATCAACCACACGACCCTGGTCACGGGCGTAGAGCCTCGCCGTCACGGCGTGCTCTTCAACGGCCTGCTGGTCCGGCAAGGCCCCGACCAGCCCCCGAAGATCGAACAGTGGGTCGACAAGACCCGGCTGGTCTTCGCGCCGACCGTCTATGACCTGGCCCACGCGGCCGGACTCACCACCGCCGAGTCCGACTGGGTGGCGGTCACCAATGCCCATACAATCAAGTGGAGCTTCCCGGAGATCCCCAAGATCGGCGGCCGCATGGAGCGCGAACTGGTCGACTGCGGCGTGATGGAAGCCCGCCACCTCGACTGGATGCAGCTCAACGGCCAGCGCAAGAGCGTCACGTTCCTCGATAACATGTGGACCCGGGCCGCCGGTGAGATGTTCAAGAAGTACCGTCCGAACCTGCTGCTCTACCACACGCTCAACACCGATTCGACGCACCACACCTACGGCCCAGGTTCCATGGCCAGCGCCACGGCCCTCGCGTACGCCGACCGCCTCGTGGGGGATCTGCTCAAGGCGATCGATGACAGCGGCCTGCGCGACCAGACGACGATCATCGTGACCTCCGACCATGGCTTCAAGAAGGTGACGAAGATCGCCCTGCCTAACGTGGTCCTGAAGAAAGCCGGGCTGGTGCGGGAGCAGGGCGGCAAGGTCCGTTCCTGCGACGCTTATGCGATGACCCAAGGCGGCATCGCGTTTGTCTACGTCACCGACCCGGCCCGCAAGGCCGAGCTGGTGCCGAGGCTGAAGGCCCTCTACGCTCAGATGGAAGGCATCGAGCGCGTCCTCGACGGCGCCGAGGCCCCGTCGCTCGGGATGCCCACGCCGGCGGAGAACCAAGGCATGGGCGACCTGATCCTCTATCCCAAGAACGGCTATGCCTTCCGCAACGACATCGGTGGCGACGCCGCGGCGTTCCCCTCCGTCAACTACGCCGGCACCCATGGATACCAGAGCAGCGACCCGGAGCTCGACGCCATCTTCATCATCAGCGGCCAAGGCATCAAGAAAGGCGTCGTCATGGAGCGCATGCGCAACCTCGACGTCGCCCCGACCATCGCCCAGCTCCTCGGGCTCGAGCTTTCGAAGCCGGACGGGCGTGTCTTGGACGAGGTGCTGAAGTGAGCGCGGCCGAGGGCCGCGAGGGGACACTTGGCGCAAAGCGCCAAGAGGGGACACGCTGGCATGGTGACACGTGGGCAAGGGGCGTGTGCGAGTATCGAGTATAGAGTATTGAGTATGGGGTGGTGCATCATTTCGGGTGGCGGGTGGCGGCCCCGGGTGGCTGGTGGCGGGACATGAAGCGCAAAAGTGCAAATCGGAGCGAAGCTCCTGTGCAAAGGTGGAAACTGGCGGGGGAACTGCTGGCATGGTGAACGGCTGCGAAGCAGGCGCGGCCGGAGGCCGCGAGGGGACATGCTGGCACGCTGGCATGCTGCGAAGCAGGGTAGGGCGGCGATTGCCATCGCCGCCGTTCGAGACCGAAGGTGGGTAGTCTTCGGGCCTTAGCTTGGTGCGATGACGTCGGCCGTACGTCCGCAAACGGACGTGATGGCAATCACGTCCCACCCTTCGGGTTGCGGGGGCCCGTGGTATGGGCAGGCTGGAGGGCATGGAACCGACCGAAGACCGTTCGCATGAGCCGCCGGGGAGCATCGTCTATGCGGTGCTCTTGGTGGGCCTGGATGCTTTCAAGCCAGGTGACCGTAAGTCGGTACAGGAAAAGAATCCGCAGGCGGTCACCAAGTTGAAGGTCTATTACGTTGGACAGACCTCGCGACCGTTCGAGGCGCGCTATCAGCAGCACCTCAGCGGCATTAAGGCCGGCCGGGGGTGGATTCGGAAATATAAACAGCGCCCGGTGCGGCTGGACGAAGGTGAGGCCGATTTTGGGCGGGGCGTGTCGCCGGAAGTGCGTAAGCAAATCGCCCGCTTAGCCAAACGACAGATGAGCGACTCACGGGTGCGTGAAGCCAAGGTCGCCGCTTTGCTGCGCGCAGAAGGCTTCGCGGTCATCTCATCCTGAGGGTTGCAGGCCGTCGCTGGGGACGGCATAAAGTCGGCATGAGAGTCCCCCTCCTCGCCTTGTTCGGACTGGCTGCGGCTATTGCTTCCGCGAAACCGTTGCAGGTCTATATCTTGGTCGGGCAGTCGAACATGGAAGGCCATGCTAGGGTCGAGACGATCGATTATATCGGCGAAGACCCGGCGACCGCGCCGTTGCTTAAGCGCATGCTCGGCCCGGACGGGAAGCCAGCGACCGCGAAGAACGTGTGGATTTCGTATTACACCGGCATCGGTGAGAAGAACGGCGAAGGCTTCGGCCCGCTGACGACCGGTTACGGCTCGCGCCAGGATCCAGCCAAGGACGGCGGCAAGATCGGGCCCGAGTATACTTTCGGTCTAGCGATGGAGCGTGCGGGCAACGGGCCGGTGCTGCTCATCAAGGCCGCCTGGGGTGGCAAGTCGTTGAACTACGATTTTCGTCCGCCGAGCGCGGGCCCATATCTGCGGACGGCCCGCGACGTCGAGACCGACAAAAACCCGCTCGCCAATGCCGGTCATTACTACCGGCTCATGCTCGCGCATGCGAAGCAGGTCTTGGCCAACCCGGGACGCGTCTGCCCGGCTTATGATCCTAAGGAAGGCTACGAGCTGGCCGGGTTCATCTGGCTGCAGGGCTTCAACGATATGGTGGACGGCAATTTGTATCCCCGTCGGCCCAAGGGCGAAGCCGGCCAACGGTTCGCGCCATATTCGGATTATCTCAGCGCCTTCATCCGCGACGTCCGCAAGGACCTCGGCGCGCCCAAGCTCCCGTTCGTCATCGGCGTCATGGGCGTCGGCGGCAAGGATCCCGGCAGCGAAGACAACCTCGCCTTCCGCGAGGCCATGGCCGCGCCGGCTGCGCTGCCTGAATTCAAAGGTAACGTCATCGCCGTACGGACCGCGCCGTTCTGGGACGAGAAGCTCGGCGCCATCCAGGACAAGAAGGAGAAGGTCCGCCAGATGAGTTATGAGCTACGCACCAAGGGGAAGCGGTCGGCCAACGCCGACGGCAAGATGACCGAGGCGCAGCAGAAGGCTTACCTCAAGGACTTCGAGGCCAAGCTGATCTCGCCCGAGGAGGCCGCCCTGCTGAAGCGAGGCGCGTCCAACGCCGGCTACCATTATCTCGGTTGTGCCAAGACCTTCGCGCTCATGGGCGAGGCGTTCGCCGAGGCGAATCTGCAGATACGCGCGGGGCAGAAGTAAGGCGAAGGCTTCGC
Organism: uncultured Opitutia bacterium; assembly: GCA_903921665.1. Lineage (GTDB taxonomy): Bacteria > Verrucomicrobiota > Verrucomicrobiia > Opitutales > UBA953 > UBA953. Next base: position 5,478 of record CAIXQT010000400.1, on the reverse strand, counting down.
CTTCGTGGGGAACTGCTGGCATGCTGCGAAGTAGAGATAACCTGATGGGTCGAGGTAGGGCGGTGATTGCCATCGCTGCCGTTGTAGACCGCAGGAGGGAAGCCGTCGGGCCTTAGCTGGGCACATCGGAGCCGCATCTCCGTCCGCGAACGGACGTGATGGCAATCACGTCCCTACCCATATCAGGTATCAGCGGTAGGCGGTTAGCGGAGGGGGGCGGCAGACAGACATGAAAGCCGAGCCGCGTGGGGACATGTGGGTATGGGGACATGCTGCGAAGAAGACGCCTGCATGGTCGTGACGTGGGCCTGACCATGCCAAGAGACAGCTAGGACAGCACGTGGTGCTGTCCCTACCTCGGGATTGCAGGCTGAGGTGAGGCGGGTAGGGTGAGGGTATGCTGATTCCAGTTGAAGAATTGAAGCTGCTGTATTCTCGCGCGATCCAGGCGGTGGCGTGGGAAGAGGCCGAGCCATTGCCGCAGGCGAACCGCTATCAGGCCGGACTGACCTTCCGCAAAGGTCGCCGCCAGTTCATCTTGTCCTTCGACGCGGCTGCTTCGCCGGAGATCATGCAGGTACAGGTCGTGCTTCCTTTCGCCCGGAGTCCGCGGGACAGGGAGGAGTCCTGTCGGATGGCGGTGCGGCTCAATGCCGAGACGCCCGGCGTGAAGTTCTTCTTGGTCGACGCCCCGACCCCGCTTCTGGTCTGTTCGATCGAGGCGATCCTCGCTTCGCATCACCGCATCCCGAACAGCGAAGTCGTGGACGCCGTGCTGCGTAACGCCATGCAGCGCCTCGAAGACGCGGTGGATAAGGTCGAGGAAGAGCTGAGGGTGGGGAGATAGTGGCGCGGCCGGTGGCCGCGAGGGGCGCTGAGGTGCAAAGGTGCAAATGCGGCGAAGCCGCGTGCAAAAGTGCAAAGGTGAGTTAAGGGGTAGGGGTTGGGATAGGGGTAGGAAAACATTTCGGGTGGCGGGGGTGAGTCGGGTAGGGCGGTGATTGCTATCGCCGCCGTTCGAGACCGGAGGAGGGAACCCGTCGGGTCTTAGCGAAGGACGGTGAACTTATGGCGCGCGCCGACGAACGGACGTGATGGCAATCACGTCCCTACCTCGGAATGGACAGCTTAATGCGGGTTCTAATCGGGGGCCTGGCACTTTCCTCTTGCCCGCAGGGCTTCCACGGACTTCCTCGATAGTCCTGGTTAGGAGGGGTGGCAGAGTGGTCGATTGCGTCTGATTCGAAATCAGATGAACCGCAAGGTTCCGGGGGTTCGAATCCCTTCCCCTCCGCCAGGATACTTTAACACAAGCGGTTAGCGGTTGGCGGTTAGCGGCTGGGAACACAGTAGCTCGCCCGAAGGGATGAGAACTTGGGTTCGGTGAGCCCCATGGGCGAACAGGCGATCCGCAGGATCGGGGCGTAGCCCCGGAGCAACGCGGAGCCAATCCCTTCCCCTCCGCCAGGATTCACTTTCATCAGCTGGCCAAGGGTAGGGCGGTGATTGCCATCACCGCCGTTCGACTCCGCAGGAGCAGAGTCGTCGGGTCTTAGCGAAGGACGGTGAACGTATGGCGCGGCGGAGCCGTGAGGGGATACGCTGGCACGGTGACATGGGGGTGAAGCAAAAGATAGCGGGCACAAAAAAGGGCGGCCGAAGCCGCCCTGATCTTTGGATTCGCAGCAGTTCACCCTGCCAGCAGAACCCCACGAAGTGAGCGCTGCGCGCTCACTTCGCGAACATGGGGTCCTTGGGGTTCGCGCCGGAGATGAGGTAGGCGAGAAGGTCGGCGACTTCTTCGGCGTTCAGCGAGTTGAGCAGGCCGACGGGCATCGGGCTGGTGGGGTCGCGGTCGATGGTCAGGATGTCGGAACGGTTGATCGAGAGCTGCACCGACGGGTCGAAGGGATTGACCGAGAGCTGCAGCTTGTCGCCTTCCTCGTTGAGGATGCGACCGATGGTCTTGCCGCCGTCGACACGACCGATGGCCGAGTTCGCGTATTGGTCGGAGACGATCGCGCTGGGCTGGACGATGCTCATCAGGACGTCGGCCGGAGCGGAACGGGCGCCGAGGCCGGAGAGATCCGGGCCCTGCGCGCCGCCGTTGTCGCCGAGGCGGTGGCACTGCGAGCAGAGCGCGGCGGCGAACATCTTCTGGCCGTTGGCGAAATCGAAGGACTTCTCGGACTTGGCGGTTTCCCAGACCTTGAGCGCCTCGGCGTGGGTCCAGAGACGGCCGGGGCCGGAAGCGGTCGGGAGCGGCTCGACCTTCACGACCGGCGCGTTCGGCTCGAAGCCCGCGCGCTCGGCCTCTGGCATGGCTGCCAGGGTCTCCTTGCGGACATTACGGACGAAGCCCTTCAGCGAGTTGCCACCCTGGGCGAGGGCGAGTTCGTCGAGGAAGCCGAAGAACTGCTTCCGGAGTTCCGGCGTCCAGCCGACGGTGGCGCGGCTCAGATAGACGGCGAGACCGATGCGCGTGGAGTTAGGCGTCACGGCCATCGCGGCGGCGGCGGCCTTGGCGTAACCGGGATGGCGGGCGAGGATCTCCGGATCGGCGACGACGGCCGGGCTGGGCTGCGCGATCTTCATGGCCTGCAGGACGCGGGCTGGAGCGCTCGGTTCACCGAGGTAGATGGCGAGCTGCGCGAGCTGACGGTCGAGGAAGTTGTCACCGGAAGGGATGCGCGCGGCGCTCTCCTTGCCGAGACGGGCGACGGTGGCTGCGTCGGGACGGCCGTGGCGCGCGAAGGCCACGTGCAGCACGCGCAGGCGATCCTGGCGCTGGCGGAGGTCCTTGGTGTTCGCGGCCGAGTCGGCGGCGGCGACGATCGCCGCGAGGTCCTGCGGGCCGCCGCTACGCGCGAGGGCCAAGGCAGCATTGAGCGCGAGGTCGAGGTTGGCGCCGGCCTTCACGCGGGCGCGCCAGGCGTCGACCGGCTGGTGTTCCACGGCGATGCGCGCGGCGAAGCGCACCCAGCGATCAGGGTGGCCCATCAACGGCCAAGCCTTGGCGAGCGAGGCGGCGGACGGGGCGACGTCGCGCAGGGCTTCGAGCTCGCGACGCAGCTTCTGCTCGGGCGTGGCGTCGAACCAGGCGGCCGGCGCGGTGGACTCAGTTCCCTGGTAGGTGATGCGGTAGAGCGCGGACTGACCGCCGCGACCACCGATGGTCACGTACATGTGTCCGTCCTGCGGGCGGATGACGGCGTCGGTGACGGAGAACGGCTTACCGGCGGCGAACACTTCCTTGCGGGCCTTCCAGCCGCCGCCTTCCGGCGTGAGGTGGATCGCGTAGAGCGTGGCGAAGGTCCAATCGCAGGCGAAGAACGCGCGCTGGTAGTCGGCCGGGAACTTGGCGCCGGTACCCATCGTGGTGCCGGTCGGGCTGCCCGGACCGATGTCGACGAGGGCCGGTTGCATGTCGAGCGTGGGGAAGGCGTTGTTACCGGCGCCGGAGCGCCAGCCGAGTTCGCCACCCGGGGTGCAGAGATAGATGCGGGTCGGGCGATACCAAGGAGCGCCCATGTCCCATTCCATGTCGGAGTCGTAGGTGAAGATGTCGCCATCCGGAGCGACCGAACAATCGTAGGGGTTGCGGAAGCTGGCGGTCACGCGGACCCAATCCTTGCCGTCCTTGTCCATGCGCGCGATCCAGCCGCCCACGGCCTTGATGCCGGAGGCGTGGCCGTTGGCGTCCTCGTATTTCTTCAGCAGGTCGTCTTCGTCGTAACGCTTCGTCGGCGCGCCGGCCTTCTCGTCATCCGGGAGCTTCGTGTGGTTGCCGCCGACCACCAGAATAGAGCCATCGCGATCGAGGACGAGCTGGTGCGGGCCGTGTTCGCCCGAGCCCTTGAGGGGTCGGATCAGGGTCTGTTCGTCGTAGGAACCATCGCCCTTCGTGTCGCGCAGGCGCCAGATGTCGCCCTTGCCCTTTTCGCTCGCGCACGCGTAGAGCGCACCATGGGCGAAGAGCAGGCCGTGGCAGCCGAAGAACTTCGTGTCGATCTTGGTCACGACGGGCTTCGCCGGATCCTTCAGCGAGACGCGCCAGAGCACGCCGCCCTGGTCGCCGGCGACGAGGTCGCCTTCGGGCGAGACCGCGAGGGAAACCCAGGTGCCTTGTTCCGGCTTCGGGACGAGGTGCAGCAGCTCGGCCTTGAAGCCCGGGCGGAGGATGAGTTCGTCGGCCGGCGCGACGGCAGTGGCAGGGGCGCGTTTGCCGCCCTTCGCGAGAGCCTTGTTGCCGCTGAACGGATTACCCCAAGGCGCCTCGCCCATCTTCTTCACGATCGTCGCGGCGGTCCACTTCGCGTCGTCGAAGCCGGCGGCGTCCCAGCCTTTGCCCGGATCGGCGAGGGACGTCTTCCAGTTGTCGCCGGATTCGGCGAGCACCTTCTTGCCGACGGAGAGACGGAAGGCCATCGCGGCGATGCCGCCGTCGTTGCGCCCGAGGACGGCGATCGTGTTCACGCCGGCCTTGAGGTCGGCGCCGACTTCGGCGGCGAAGGGTTGGGCCCAGTCATCAGAGCCGCCGAGCTGCTTGCCGTTGAGCCAGACCTCGCAGTGGTTGTCGGCGACAGCGAGGAGCTGGGCCTTGGTCGGGGCTTCCTTCAGTTCGAAGGAGGAGCGGAACCAGACCTCTTGTTTGGCGATGTTGTTTTTCGCGCCCCAGATCCAAAAGGTTTCGGCGCGGAGCGGAGACGAGGCGAGAAGCGCAGCCAGGTAGGCTGCCGCGAGCAGGGGTAGTCGGAGCATGGCTGATATGACCATAGGGGGTGGGGGGAGTTCCATCTTAAAGAAGGGCGCGGCAGAGCCGCGAAGGGGCAAGTGGGCAAGGGGCATTACACTAGAGGTCCGGAGGCTCAGAGGCTCGGTGGGCCAGACAAGCCGCAGGGCTCAAGGGGAAACCGGATGATTGGCCGGGTTCTTGGGTAGGGCGGCGATTGCCATCGCCGCCGTCTGAGACCGCAGGCGGGGAGGCGTCGGGTCTTAGCTAGGTGCGATGAATGCGGACATACGGACGCGAACGGACGCGACGCAGTCGCGCCCCTACCCATTGAAGGTGATAGCGGTTAGCGGATGGGAGCTGCGGGAACTGGAGGCTCCTATGTCGTGACGCGGTCCCGACCCTACCAAGGGCTGAGATGATAAGGACAGCACGTGGTGCTGTCCCTACCTCAGGATGCTGCGTAGGGCGTCGAGACGGGAGGTGTCGGGCTGGCCGGAGGGAGTCCAGGTGGGGCAGAGCCAACCGCCTTCGTCGTGTTCGTTCCAGGCGTAGACGATGATGGTGTTCGCCGGACAGACGTCGGGATGGGCCTGCACGAAGGCGAGCGCGCGGCTAAGGTGTCCGGTGAGTTCGCCGTTCGTGGGCGCGGCGGGGAAGGTCTTTTGGTCGGCATAGGCTGCGTTCTTCTCCCATGACACCGGATGATCCTGACGCGGGCGCTTATCCCAGCCCGTCGTCACCAG
>CAIXQT010000399.1 GCA_903921665.1 uncultured Opitutia bacterium | reverse complement strand
CACCAAGGAACAGGTCGCCGAAAGCGAAGCCAAGGCCACCAAGGCTGAGGAAAAATCCGAGCTGATCCGCGCCAAGTATGCCGCGTTTTTCGGCAAAGTCTCGCAGGCGATGGAAAATAACCCCGCCCCGTTCGGCTTCCCGCGCGACCCTCTCGGTGAAGCCCCCAAGCCCGGTGAAGCTCCGACCGCCAACGTCGCCGCCGTCGTCGAAGCCGCCACGGATACCATCCTGACCAACATCCTCGCGCTCGACGTTAAGTCCGGCATCCTTGCCTTCTCCGTGGGTGAAGCCAACGGGATCAAGGAAAAGGCCGTCTTCGACCTGAAGATCGCCGGCAAGAAGGTCGGTAAGGTCCAGATTTCTTCGGTGAAGGGCGCCCTGTCCTACGGACTCATCCAGCCCGACAAGGAACTGGATCTCGGGGCCATCTCGAAGGCTGGCGCAGTGTCCCTCACGCCGTCCACCAAGCTCGCCAGCAACTGATGTCCCACCGTTCGCTCATCGCCCTCGCGCTGCTCGCCGGCCTATTCGGCCTGACCGGCTGTGAGACCGTCGAGAAGCCGGCCGACTCCATGTTGCCTCAGTCCCAGCCCGCCAGCTGGCAGGGCGGTCTGCCGGGCGTCTCGACGCCGGGTGCCGGCTACCGTCGCTGATGCCGGCCGCTGACGCAGGTGCCTCCGGCCGTCCGCAAGGACCGGCCGGAAGGCTCTGGGTCGTGGCCACCCCGCTGGGTAACCTCGGCGACATCACCGCGCGTGCGCGCGAAGCCATCGCGGAGTGCGATCTGGTCGCGTGCGAGGATACGCGCGTCACCGGCGGCCTGCTCCGCCACCTCGCCATCTCCAAGCCGATGCTCGCTTACCACGAGCACAACGAAAAAGACGCCGCCGTGCTCATCGCCGACAAAGTGGCCGGCGGAGCCAAGGTCGCCCTGATCACCGATGCCGGCACCCCCGGCATCAGCGACCCTGGCTTCCGCGTCACCCGCGAATGCCGTCGGCGCGGCCTGACCGTGACGCCCTTGCCGGGCCCCTGCGCGATCGTCGCCCTGCTCTCCGCCTCCGGCCTGCCGACGAATGCCTTCCGCTTCGTCGGTTTCCTCGCCCCGAAATCAGCCGCCCGCCGCCGGTTCCTGGAAGGCCTCAAGGAAGCTGACGAGACCCTCGTGCTGCACGAATCCTGTCATCGCATCAGCGACTTCCTGGATGAGATGCTCGAGATCCTCGGCCCCGAAAGAGTCGTCTGCGTGGGCCGCGAGCTCACCAAGCTGCACGAGACGATCCGGACGGCACCGCTGGCCGAACTGGTCCCGGCGTTGAAGGCCGGCTCGCTCAAGGGCGAGTTCACCGTCGCGATCTCGCCGGCCGGCTTCGTGCTCTGACCGTCATCGCGGGTTGACCAGGTCGCCCCACCGGCCGCATCCTTGGCCCAATGGCGGGTTTCGACGACAGTCTGGTCCGCGAGTACTTCGAGATGAACGGCTTCTTCGTGCGGCAGTCCCGCAAGTACGCCGTCCAATCCCGGAGGAAACGCGCCGACGAAGAAGGCGACCT
>CAIXQT010000398.1 GCA_903921665.1 uncultured Opitutia bacterium | reverse complement strand
TGCGTCCGGGCAACCGTCTCTCCGTCACGCCGGTGACCGCAGCCGAGTTCAAGGCGATCGCCGGACTGGGCGGACTCAGGAAGTAGCCTCCTCGGTCGGCAACCACATCGCGAGGATCGCGGCGGGCAGGAACAGGAACGAAGCGTAGAGCAGTACCGAACTGAAATCGCCGACCTTGGCGAAGAGCCCGAAGAAAACCGTGCCGACCGCGGCGAAGACGCGGCCGATGTTATAGCTGAAGCCGGCGCCCGTCGTCCGGAGCAGCGTCGGGAACAGCGGCGGCAGGGCCATCGTGAAGAGACCGAAGACACCCTGGCAGAAGCCCACGGCGGCATAGAGGCCGTAGGTCGCGCCAAGGCTCCAAGGCAAGGCGAAGGTCAGTCCCATCAGGATAAAATAAGCGCCGAAGAAGGCCGCCAGGGCCCGACGGTAACCGAAACGATGGGCGGCCCAACCGGAGGCGAAATTGCCAACGACGGAAGCCGCGATGACGCAGAACAGCGCGGTCGAGACGACCTTGGCCTTGTCGAGCGAAGCGGCGATGACCTCGGGATGATTCCGGATGAACGCCTGTTGCCAGAACATGAAGCACCAGTGCCCGGTGAGGGAAATCGCGCAGAGCGTCGAGGCGATGAGCGTCGTGCGACGGATATCGCGTCCGAACAGGCCCGTCATCGAGGGAGTCGCCTGCTTGCCCTTTTCGGCGGACCATTCGGCGGTCTCGGGGACTTCCTTGCGGATCCAAAGGGTCACGAAAGCCGGCAGGACGCCGATGAGGAAGACCCAGCGCGGCTGATAGCCCGGGACCTGCTGGAGAAGGAAGACCGCGGCGATCGCCGCGAGGATGCCGAAGTTGACGGCGCACTGGAGCACGGCGGCCATCCAGGGGCGCCACTTCTTCGGCCAGGTCTCGGAGAGCAACGAGGCGCCCACCGCCCATTCTCCGCCGATGCCCAACGCGGCGAGGAAGCGGAAGATCATCAGTTGCCACCAGTTCTGGGCGAAGAACGAAAGGCCGGTGAAGAGCGCGTAGGTCAGGATGGTCAGGACCAACGTACGACTGCGACCGAGGCGATCGCCGATGATGCCGAAGAACGCTCCGCCCAAGGCCCACCCGAGCAGGAAGGCCGCCTGGATGATCGAACCATAGCGGGCCACGTCCGGGTCCGCTTCCTTGGTCATCAGCAGTTCGGCGACGAAGACCGTCGCGACGAGCGTATAGAGGTGGAGGTCGAGGCCGTCGAAGAACCAGCCGAGCCAGGCGGCGAAGCCCGACTTCTTCTGGTGAGTCGTCAGCTCGCTGAGCTTGGTGGCTTCGGCGGGGGCGTCGCGCATGAGGAGACAGTTGAAACCGCCCGGAAATTAGCAAGGCGGGCTTTGCGGCCCGCCCTGCGCGAGGACTTACTTCTTGGCGTCGGCCTTCTTGGCCTTGGCCTTAGGCGCCGGCGAAGGCGTATAAGGCTGGTTCGTCATGGCGCCCGGGGCGACCTGGAGGAGATTCGGCGACATGTCCGGCGCCTGGGCGTCGCCGTTGGCCCACTTGAGGCCGCCGATCAGGATCTGCTGGAAGGTCGGGTTGGTCCAGACGTCCTCGCGGTGGCCCATGGCGGTATAGAACACGCGTCCTTTGCCTTCGTTCTTGGCCCAGCAATTCGGGTAAGGAGGGCGCTTGTAGTCTTCGCCTTCGAGGGCCGGGTCATTGAAGACGGTCAAGACGTGGATCTCCGGGCGGAAGTCCTTAAGGGTGTACCATTCTTCCATGAAGGAGAAGGAGTCGCCGACTTTTTCGAAACCCGGGAAGGTCTTATCGATGACCTTGTTCACGCCGGCCTGCTGCTTGCCGTGGCGGATGAACTCGGCGCCGAGGAAGCAGACATAGGCGTCAGCCTTGTCGCCATGGTTCTTGAAGCGCTCCGGGCCCTTCACGGCTTCGTTGTCGGTATGGAAGGTGTCGGCCGCGGAGTGCGTGCCGACGAAGCCCTTGCCGGACTTCACGAAGTCGAAAAGGGCCTGCTTGCCGGCCAGGGACATCGGCGGGTTCTTGTCGGTGCCTTCGGAGCAGAGGTCGCCGGTGGTGTAGAACATCACGGTGTCGAACTGGGCGAGGTATTCGGGCGAGAACTTCGAGCCGTCCTTGGAGAAGACGAACTCGATGCCGTTGGCGGCGCCGATCTCAAGCAGCTGCTTCTCGGCGAAGCTGGGCTGGCCCTTCTTATAGGAGATGACCTCGTGCTCGTAGCCCGAGGACTTGGTGAAGAAGAGGACCTTGCGCTTGGGGGCATCGGCGGCGAACGCGCTGAGCGACAACAAGCAGAGGAGGAGCGAGCGGAGCATCATGGGGGTAGGTAAGCCCAGAGACAAAGCCACCCCACCCTTCGCAGGCAAGCCGATTGGCTCAACCGACAGCCGAGCGCCGGACCGGAGGTAATTCGCGGCCGATTTCAGCGAGGCGATAACCGAAGCCTGGTCCGCGTAGGCTGGAGCCGTCGACCTGACCTGCCTGGCGAGAATACAGCGACGGGTGCACCTTGGCTTCGGCGGCGGAGGCCGCGGGGTAGAATTGCATCCCGTTGGTCTCCACGCCGGCGATCGTCGGGGCGTGGGCGGCCAGGAGGACGTGCGTCATCTGCGCCATCATGGGATTGGTGAGGTCCTGCACCATGAGCTGCATCCCGTGGGCGCGGGCCCAGCAGAGGCTGAGGAGCGCACCGGTCTGGGTCTTGCAGGTCTTGAGCGCCACGCCGGTCCAGCCGAGCTCGCGGCCGAGACGGACGATGCGCCAGTCGTGGGCGCTTTCGTCGAGGAAGAGCGGCATGCGCTGGCTGACGGAATGGACGTCGATGGGATGCTCCTCGAGCTCATACGGGAACGGCTGCTCGACGTAGCTCAGGCGTTTCCACAACTCCGGCAGCTCGGCCTTCACGCGATC
>CAIXQT010000397.1 GCA_903921665.1 uncultured Opitutia bacterium | reverse complement strand
CGCGTTGATGCGCGAGTAGGGGCGGGGGCTCACGACGTCGTGCTGGATCATGATGGTCCGGCCGAGCTGCGTCTTGATGATCGAGGTGTTCATGTCGCCGCAGACGAACTTCTCGTCCTTGTGCTTACCCTTGTTCGGCTGGTGCTTGTCGCGGAACTGCGTGAGGTTGAATTCGGGCGACGACACGGACACCACGAACTTGAAGGCGTCGCCGCGGCCGATGTTCAGGTACTGCGCCACCGGGCCGAGGCCGTGCGTGGGGTACAGGTTGCCGTCCATGAAGCGGTGGTAGTCGCGGCGCCAGTCGCCTTCGCTGCCGAGGGCCCAGAGGACGCCGCCGGCGAGGTTATGGATATACGCGCACTCGGCGTGCTTAAGCTCGCCGAAGAAGCCCTGGCGGGCGAGGTTCAGGACGAAGAGCTCTTCTTCGCCGTAGCAGCAGTTCTCGATGATCGCGCAATGGCGCTGGGTCTTCTCCGACATGTCCACGAGCTGCCAGCATTCGTCGACCGTGACGGCGGCCGAGACCTCGATGAAGACATGCTTGCCCTGCTCCATGGCCTTGAGGGCCATCGGGACGTGCCATTCCCACGGGGTGGAGACGTAGACGACGTCGATATCGTCCCGGGCGATCATCTTCTCCCACGCGTTCTCGTCGCCGAAGTACAACGCAGGCTCCTTGCCGGTCTTCTTCTTGACGTTCTCGGCGGCGCTCCTGGCCCGCTGTTCGACGATGTCGCAGACGGCGACGACTTCGGCGAACGGGATGTTCGCGGCGGAGTTCACGTGGCCGCGGCCGCGGTTCAGGCCGATGAAGCCGCAACGGACCTTCTCGGTCGGCTTGGTGGTCAGCTCCCAGACGGGCTTATTGCCGGCCGGGCGGGGGCGCGTGGTCGAGATATCACTCGCGCTGAGGAGCTTGAGGTCGCGAGGGTCGGGCTTGGCATCGGCGGACGGGATGGCGCTGAGGCCGAGGCCGAGGCCGGCGATGGCGCCGAGTTTAAGGAAGTCGCGACGGTTGGAGTTTTCGGGGTGGTTCATGGCAGTGTAGGGGTAGGGTTAGGAAATGATGGGGAGGGGTTTGAGGGTCTTCCATCCGCCGCGGGTGAAATCCGGGTAGGCGACCGGGATGCTGCCGTCGCGGACGGACCGATCGGAAAGATCCAGCAACGCGGACCAGGATGCGGCGTCGTAGACGGTCAGGTCGGGCGTGATGCCCTGGCGGACGCAGTCGAGGAAGCGGTAGTTCATGACGTGATCCATGCCGCCGTGGCCGCCGACTTTCTTGGCGTCGGCCTGCAGCTTGGTGAGCAGCGGATGACGGTTGGCCTCCATGAACTTCTTCAGCTTGTCGCCTTCGTAGGTCCAGGAGTGGCTGTTCCGCTTTTCTTTCGGATCCAGTAGCGAGCTCGTGTTATCAACGTCAATCGCCAGACGATTCGGGTAACCGGCGAAGGTCGCGAGCGAGCCGCTGAGCAGGTTGATGCGCGAATAAGGGCGCGGGCTCGTGTTGTCGTGCTGGACGACGATGGTGCGGCCGAGCTCGGTCTTCACTATCGTCGTGCTCATGTCGCCGTTGACGAACTTCTCATCCCGCGAACGGTCACGGTTCGGCTTGAGGCGTTCGCGGAGCTGGGTGAGCCCGAACTCCGGCGACGAGACCGAGACGGCGAACTTGAAGGCGTCGCCGCGTCCGACGCCCATGTATTGGGAGATCGTGCCAAGCCCGTGCGTGGGGTAGAGGTTGCCTTGGAGG
>CAIXQT010000396.1 GCA_903921665.1 uncultured Opitutia bacterium | reverse complement strand
TGATATCGACGCTCATGGTGATGGGTGCGGGTTTTCGGTGAAATGATTTGGGGACAAAAAAAGCGGGTCCGGCAGGACCCACCTCGGTAAAGGTGAACTGAGGCCTACCTTGGGCACCCCTCCGGGGATGTCAAGTGCGGTAAGCCCGCCGGGCCGGAGGGTTCCGCTTGCCCCCCGGGGTCGTTCTCCGAACCTTCCCCCATGGCTGACGAAAAAGTAATCTTCACGATGACGGGGGTCACGAAGTACTTCGAAAAGAAACCCGTTTTCCGCGATATTTCCCTGTCCTATTACTATGGGGCGAAAATCGGCGTCCTCGGCCTCAATGGTTCGGGCAAGTCCACGCTGCTCAAGATCATGGCCGGCGAGGACAAGGAATTCGACGGCGCGATCAGCCAGGTGCCTGGTTATACGCTCGGCTACCTGGCGCAGGAGCCTCGCCTCGACGAGCACCTGACGGTCCAGGAATGCGTGATGCAGGCCGCGGGACCGATGAAGGCCCTGCTCGAAGAGTATGACGAGACGTTCGTGAAGGTCTCCGAGACCGACGACGTGAAGGAGCAGGAAAAAATCCTGGCCCGCCAAGGCGAGATCCAGACGATCCTCGACACGCGCGGCGGCTGGGACCTCGACGCCCGCATCGAGATGGCGATGGAAGCCTTGCGCTGCCCGCCCGGCGACGCGGTCGTCTCCGCGCTCTCCGGCGGCGAGAAGCGCCGCGTGGCGCTCTGCCGCCTGCTGTTGATGGAGCCTGATATCCTCCTGCTCGATGAGCCGACCAACCACCTCGACGCCGATACGGTCGCCTGGCTCGAACGTCACCTCCAAGGCTACAAGGGTACGGTCATCGCGATCACGCACGACCGATACTTCCTCGATAACGTCGCCGGCTGGATCCTTGAGCTCGATCGCGGCCGCGGCATCCCGTGGAAGGGCAACTACTCCTCCTGGCTCCAGCAGAAGCAGCAACGGCTCGAGATGGAGGAAAAGCAGTCCGCCGCGCGCTCCCGCTCGATGGAACGCGAACGGGAGTGGGCCGCGGCTTCGCCCAAGGCCCGCGTGGCCAAGAACAAGGCCCGCCTCCGCGCTTACGAGCAGATGCTCACGCAGGACCAGAACCAGCAGGAGAAGGCGGCCGAGATCTGGATTCCGCCCGGCCCGCGCCTCGGCGGCGCGGTCATCGAGGCCCGCGGCCTATCCAAGGGCTACGGCGATCGCATCCTGATGGACGACGTCAATTTCACGCTCCCCGCCGGCGGCATCGTCGGCGTGGTCGGTCCCAACGGCGCCGGCAAGACGACGCTCTTCCGCATGATCACCGGACAGGAGAAGCCCGACAAGGGCGCGCTCACGGTCGGAGAGTCCGTGAAGATCGCCTATGTCGACCAGTCACGCGACTCGCTCCCCGCCGACGCGCCGCTCTGGTCCGCGATCTCCGACGGCCAGGAGATGGTCCACCTCGGCAAGATCATGGTCCCCGCCCGCGCCTACGCGGCTCGCTTCGGTTTCACCGGCGACGTGCAGCAGCGGAAGGTCGGCGTGATGTCCGGCGGTGAACGCAATCGGATCCAC
>CAIXQT010000395.1 GCA_903921665.1 uncultured Opitutia bacterium | reverse complement strand
TGCAGCGTACTCCCGTGCTCAACCTATTGCCGATCGCGCGACGCGGCGCGCCTTATCCCAAGACGGTGATTTGCGGCGACGTCGTGAAGGGACTCCCCGTGGCGTCCGCCTCAGTCGAGTTGGTCTACAGTTCGCATACCTTGGAGCACCTGACGCTGGCCGACTGCCGTCTCGCGCTGCGTGAGGCGTTCCGGATCCTACAGCCAGGAGGTTGCTTCCGGTCAGTGCTGCCCGACATCAGCCAGCTCTGCCGTCATTACCTTGCGGAAAGCCCGACGCGGCCCGATGCCGCCATTCGTTTCGTGGAGGCCTCCAACATGGGCGTCGCGCAGGCGCCTCGAGGACTTGCTTGGGCGCGCAGCCTGTTTTCTCGGGACGCGCACCTTTGGATGTGGGATTACCCTTCCATGGAGCAGGAGCTACGTCAGGCGGGTTTCGTCGGCGTGCGGCGTGCCTCGTTCGGAGATTCGACCTTCGCCGGTTTCGAGGCAGTTGAATCGAAATCGCGGTGGGATGACGGGTTTGGTTTCGAAGCCTTGAAGCCCTGAGCTTCGCCGGTCTGACCTAGACCCCTCAACGATGTCCTCTTCCAAAGTCATACGCAGCAGCGTCTATATGGGCGGTGCCACGGCCGTCTCATTCGTCGCTGGGCTGATTCGTACGAAGGTCGTGGCGATGCTACTCGGCCCAGCAGGAGTCGGCCTCGTGGGGATCTTCACCAATTTCGGCGGTAACCTTTCCGCCGTTTCCTCCTGGGGCATCTGGACCTCAGGCGTTCGCACCATCTCCGCCGCACCCGAGGAGGACAAGGTGCGTAAATCCGCCGCCGTCGGCATTTTCGGCCGCCGCTTGATCTGGCTGGGCCTTGCGCTCGCGGCGATCGCCTGTTGGCCCGTGACATTCGCCACCTTCGCCGACAGCCAATATCTTGCGGACATGTTGATCGTGGGCCTGACGGCCCCGCTGGTCGTGGCGACCGGGATCTGGACCGCTCGCCTGCAGGCTGATGGCCACCTCCGCATCCTAGCGCAAGGCCAGGTAATATCCGCTCTCTCGGGTCTCTTGCTCGGCGTCCCGCTGATCTGGATGCTTGGCGTCAAGGGTATCGCCCCCAGCTTGCTGCTGGCAGCCCTGCTGCTTGCCGTCCTCACTTGGAGGTCAGCGACTAAACTCTGTCCGGTTGACCCCTCGATTCGGGCGCAGGATCAGGATCTGCGCGAACTCGCCAAGTTAGGCGCGGCCTTCATGGCGGTGGCCTTCATGGGGCAGCTGGCGGCTTATGGCACCCGGCTGATCTTGGTGCGTCAGCTCGGACTCGAGGCGGCAGGACATTATCAGGCGGCCGCTGCGATCGCCGGAAGCCTCCCGGGCTTGGTCGTCTCTGCCATGGGTGCAGGCTTTTTCCCGCAGGTCGCCGCGGCGGTCGATGAGTCCACTTCCCGCCGCTTGGTCGACCGGCAGATCGAGGTCGGCGTGATGCTCGGCCTGCCGGCCTTGGTCGTTCTCGTCGGCGCCGGCAGCTTCTGCCTACACCTGCTCTACGCGCGGACTTTCGACGCGGCCTTGCCGGTTTTGGCGTGGATGACCTGGGGTATCCTGTTTCGCCTCCTTTCATGGCCGATGAGCTACTGGCTCATGGCCCGCGGTTCGTCGAAGGCAGTCATCATGGCGGAAGGATTCTCCTGTGCTTGTTCGGTAGCCTTACCCTTGTTCACCGTCCCTTACTTCGGTCTGGCCGGCGCTGGCATCGCGTTCTTCCTCGGTCATGCGATCTACGCACTCGGTCTATTGGCTATTTCGCGGCGTC
>CAIXQT010000394.1 GCA_903921665.1 uncultured Opitutia bacterium | reverse complement strand
CAGATCGGCCTCGGCACGGTGAAGATGTACACCCGCCACGAGATGCTCGACCTCGTCCTCGTCGACGGCAAGGCCAAGGGCATCGTCACGCGCGACCTCGTCACGGGCGCCGTCGAATCCTGGGCCTCCGACGTCGTCGTGGTCTGCACCGGCGGCTACGGCAACGTGTTCTATCTCTCCACCAACGCCCAGGGTTGCAACGTCACCGCGACGTTCCGCGCCCACCGCCGCGGCGCCGGTTTCGCCAACCCCTGCTACACGCAGATCCACCCGACCTGCATCCCGGTGCACGGCGAGGACCAGTCCAAGCTCACCCTGATGTCCGAGTCGCTCCGCAACGACGGCCGCGTCTGGGTCCCGAAGAACAAGGCCGACTGCGCCAAGCCCGCCTCCGAGATCCCGGAGGACGCGCGCGATTACTTCCTCGAACGCAAGTACCCGAGCTACGGCAACCTCGCCCCGCGCGACATCGCTTCGCGCGCCGCCAAGGAAGTCTGCGACGAAGGCCGCGGCGTCGGCCAGCTGGTCGACGGCAAGCGTCTCGGCGTCTACCTCGACTTCTCCGCCTCGATCAAGCGCCTCGGCGAAGCCGAAGTCCGCGCCCGCTACGGCAACCTGTTCGACATGTACGAGAACATCACCGGCGAGAACGCGTACAAGCAGCCGATGCGCATCTTCCCGGCCGTGCACTACACCATGGGCGGCCTCTGGGTGGACTATAACCTGCAGTCCAACATCCCCGGCCTGTTCGTCGGCGGCGAAGCCAACTTCTCCGACCACGGCGCCAACCGCCTCGGCGCTTCCGCGCTGATGCAGGGCCTCGCCGACGGCTATTTCGTGCTGCCTTACACCGTCACCGACTTCCTCGCCGGCGAGAAGCCCGGTAGCCGTCCGTCCAAGGACGCGCCGGAATTCAAGGCCGTCACCAAGGACGTCAACGACCGCGTCGCGAAGCTCCTTTCGATCAACGGCACCAAGTCTCCGCGCTACTACCACAAGGCCCTCGGCAAGATCACCTGGGAGAAGTGCGGCATGGCCCGCGACAAGGCCGGCCTCGAAGGCGCGATCCGCGACCTCCAGGCGCTCCGCGAGGACTTCTGGCAGAACGTGAAGGTCGTCGGCTCCGGCGACGCCCTCGCTCCCGAGCTCGAACGCGCCGGCCGCGTGGCCGACTTCCTCGACTTCGGCATCATGATGTGCCTCGACGCGCTCACGCGCGAAGAATCCTGCGGCGGCCATTTCCGCACCGAACACCAGGACGCCGGCGAAGCGAAGCGCGACGACGCGCAGTACGCCCACGCCGCCGTCTGGGAATGGACCGGCGACGGCCAGCTGCCCAAGCGTCATGCCGAGGCCCTCGTCTACGAGGAGACCCAACTTTCCACCCGCTCTTACAAGTAACCACCATGGTCGAGTCCCACGCAAAAGAAACCACCCTCGCGCTCAAGCTGCGCGTCTGGCGCCAGCGCCGCGGCCAGCCCGGCGCCTTCGAGGAGCACTCCCTCGCCGCCGTGCCGACCTCGGCCTCGTTCCTCGAGATGATGGACATGCTCAACGAGCAGCTCATCAAGGCCGGCAAGGACACCTTCGCCTTCGACCATGACTGCCGCGAAGGCATCTGCGGCATGTGCTCGATGACGATCAACGGCATGCCTCACGGCCCCATCCCGGGCGTGACGACCTGCCAGCTGCACATGCGCAACTTCCGCGACGGCGAGACGATCACCGTCGAGCCGTGGCGCGCCCGCGCCTTCCCGGTCCTCAAGGACCTCGCCGTCGACCGCTCCGGTTTCGACAAGGTCATCCAGTCCGGCGGCTTCATCACCGTCCGCACCGGCTCCGCGCCCGAGGCCAACAACATCCCCGTGCCCAAGCCCGTCGCCGACGAGGCCATGGACGCCGCGGAATGCATCGGTTGCGGCGCCTGCGTCGCTTCCTGCAAGAACGGCTCCGCGATGCTCTTCGTCGGCGCCAAGATCAACCACCTCAACATCCTGCCGCAGGGCCAGGCCGAACGCGACCGCCGCACCCTCGCCATGGTGAAGACCATGGACGAAGCCGGCTTCGGCAACTGCACCAACTACGGCGAGTGCCAGGCGCATTGCCCGAAGAGCATCACGCTCGACGTCATTGCCAAGCTCAACCGCGACTATCTCCGCGCCCGCGTGAAGGAGTTCTTCTCCTCCACCGGCAAGCCTTCTAAGGGCGGAGACTGAGCGCGGCGCTACGCGCCGCGAGGGTCACGTGGGCAAGGGGACACGGTGACACGGGGAAATCAAGAGGGCGCCGTCAGGCGCCCTTCTTGTTTTCAATTCCTAATCGCTAAAACCTGCCCTGGGTAGGGTCAGCACTGCGTGCTGACCTAGCGGCGAACGTCTGTCTCGGGTAGGGTTGAGCGCCCTCGCTCAACCGGTAGGGATGCGATGACATCGCATCCGTTCGAGTCCAAGGGCGGACGCGATGTCATCGCGTCCCTACCTTGATACAAGGCTGACCGGGCCGGTCAGCCCTACCCAGGCAACACTCCCCCGATACTCCATACTCGATACTCTATACTCGCAGGCTCCGTCCCTACCTCACTCCGCCTCGACGACCGATTGCTCGCTGACGCAGGTGAGGACGACCCGGTTGTTACCGTTGGCGGCTTGGATCGAGCGGACGAATTCGCCGACGGCGCCGGCGTCCTTAAGTGTCACCTCATAGGTGAGCTCGGTCATGAGCCCGGCCTGCACGGTCTCGACGGACTTGAGCGATT
>CAIXQT010000393.1 GCA_903921665.1 uncultured Opitutia bacterium | reverse complement strand
CTAACTTTTTATTCGCCCCAACTTCTCCCCGGCGGCCCTCAGCGTGTCCTCCTTCTTGGCGAAGTGGAAACGGATATAACGATGCTCGGGCTCGCGGAAGAACGACGACCCCGGAACGCCGGCGACGCCGATCTCCTTGATTAGCCATTCGGCGGCCTCGGTGTCGGTCTTGAAACCCAGCGGCGAGATATCGAGTAGCGAGTAATAGGCGCCCTGGGGTTCGGTGAACTTCAATCCGGTGTTGGCCAGGATCGAAGTGAACAAAGCGCGCTTGGCGGCGTATAGCTGAGCGAGCCCGGCGTAATAGGAATCAGGAAGTTCGAGCCCGGCCACGGCGGCCTCCTGCAAGGGCGCGGCGGCGCCGACGGTCAGGAAGTCATGCACCTTGCGGGCCTGGGCGATGACGTGCGGGGCGGATTGGACGTAGCCGAGGCGCCAGCCGGTGATGGAATACGTCTTCGAGAGCGAGTTGCAAGTGATCGTGCGCTCGAACGCGCCGGGTAGCGCGGCGAAATGCACGTGCGTGTTCGGCGCGTAGACAATGTGCTCATACGGCTCATCGGTGATGACGAAAGCGTCGTGCTCCTCGGCCAGGCGGAGGATCGTCAGCAGCTCGTCTCGCGTGAAGACCTTGCCGCAGGGGTTCGACGGATTACAGACAATGATCGCCTTAGGCTTCTGCGCGAAGGCCTTGGCGAGTTCATCAGGATCGAATTGAAAGTCCGGCGCGCGCAATGGCACGAAGATTGGTTCGGCTCCGGAGAGGATCGCGTCGGCGGCGTAGTTCTCGTAGAAGGGAGAGAAGACGATCACCTTGTCGCCCGGATTGCAGGCGGTCATCATCGCGACCATCATGGCTTCGGTGCTCCCGCAGGTGACGACAAGGTGCTGATCAGGGTCGATCGCGAGACCGCTGAAGCGGTTGATCTTCGCGGCGAGCGCCTGGCGGAAACGCGGGGCGCCCCAGGTCACGGCGTATTGGTGGTGCGGGCCACGCGTGGCGCGCTCCAAGGCCGCCAGCAGCTCCTCGGGCGGGGAGAAGTCGGGGAAGCCCTGGGATAGGTTGATGGCCCCGTGCTGGTTGGCCAGGCGGGTCATCCCGCGGATGACGGATTCGGTGAAACCGGCGAGACGACGGGCGGTCGAAGGCATGCCCCGACCCTAGGCCCGCCGGCCTTGCAGGCAATCCCTCCCTAGGGATTGACCCTAGGCTTCTGGCGACCTCAATCTGACCCACCGGCGGAACACCCTCCGCCCCTACCCTGTCCCATCTGAAGATGCGCCGTCTCGCTCCCCTTTTCCTCGGTCTTGCCGCCGTGGCCTCGGCCCAGTCGATGCCGACGTGGACGTTCGACGGGGCGGCCCGACCTGAAGTCGTCGCCGCGGGCGGCGTGACGTTCAAGCAACCTGGTCCGCGCCGACCGGATTACCCGCGTTTCGAACAGACCAACGTGGCCGCCTCGTTCGACGGCAAAGGCTCCCACCTCGAGATCAAGGACCCCGGCGCCGCCAGCGTCTTCGACTTCAAGAACGGCGATGCCATCACCCTCGAAGCCTGGGTGAAGCCCGACGGGCTGCGCAAGGGTGAGAACGCCTATGTCATCGGCAAAGGCCGCACGGACCCGAAGGCCGCCAACCCCAGCAACCAGAACTGGGCGTTGCGCCTCCGCGTCCTCTACGAGACCGCGTGCCTCAACTTCCTCTTCGCGACGCCGTCCGGCAGCGGCGTCAAGTGGCACCGCTGGACCACCCCGACGGGCTTCGCCAACGACCGACGCTGGCACCATGTCGCGGTGCGTTACGAATTCGGCAAGCCGGAGAGCATCCGCGGCTGGATCGACGGCCAGGAGATCAAAGGCTCGTGGGATATGGACGGCGAGACGACCGACGCGCCCGTGGTCGACGACGCCCCGGTCTGGATGGGTTCCTCGATGGGCGGTTCGGCCAACAGCAGCTTCCGCGGCCTGATCGATGATGTCCGCCTCCACCGCACGCTGGTGCCGTCCAAAGAGATCGCCGAGCGCTTCGCCACGACCCTTCCGCCCGTCACGAAGGCCGAGATCGCCCAAGTCAGCGCGAGCCCCAACGCGGGCAATGACAGCGCCAGCGGCGTGAAGGCCGCCAAGGCTCCTGAAGTCGTCCGCAAGGCGCCGAAGGTCGACTGGGCCGCCGTCACCAACGGCCACGTGCGCGTCGAACTCTGCGAAGACTGGAAGCCCACGGCCAACGTCTGGCCCGACAAGTCCCTCGCCGTGAGCGACAGTTACATCGCGCCCGCCTTCGGCTTCGCCCGCGTGCCGGAGAAATACGTCGATACCGGCGTGCGGGCCGAACGCGGACACCCTTACCTGCTCCGCGCGCTCGCCACGGTGACGCTCCCGGCCGGCAAGCATCGCCTCCTCCTCCGCGGCCGCGGCGCCTCGGCGCTCTTCCTCGACGGCAAGCTGCAGGCGCAGACGCCCTTCCCTCCCGCCGGCACCGACAACAAGCCGGTCAAGGATCAGGACAAATACCTCGACCTCGGCGGCGACTTCCGCTTCGCCCCGCCCGGCAACCGCGACGCCTGGGTCGAATTCGAATCCAAAGGCGGCGAACATCGCGTGGTCCTCGAGTCCGTCGTCGGCTTCGTCATCAGCACCAAAGGCGCGGTCATCAATCGCCGTCGTCCCGAGCTCGGCGAGACCGTCGCCGCGATCTCGCTCGCCGGCCGCACCGACTGGCAGCTGCTGACGCCGTCATCCGACACCCCGACCTATGACGACGCCGGCTGGGCCGCCTATGCCGCGCAGGAGGAGTCCCGCCTGGCCAGGATCGACGCCGCCGCCCGCGCAGCCGCCCGCGCGAGCCAAGGCGAATATTGGCAGAAGCGCCGCGAGGCAGCGAAGCAGTGGCTCGCGAGTACCCCGGAGACCGCGGTGCCCGCGCTGGCCCCCGGCTTCCCCGCGAACAATCCGATCGACCATTTCCTCGCCGAAAAGATCGTCGCTTACCAAGGCCAGGTGAAGGCCGTGAAAAAAACTGGCGTTGAATTCTACGCCCAGATCCAGCCGATCCTCGAGGCCAGCTGCCTCGAGTGCCACCAAGGCGGCAAACCTAAGGGCGGCCTACACCTCGACACCCTCGCCGGCGCGCTCAAGGGCGGCAAGAGCGACGGCGCGGCCATCGTGCCCGGCGACCCCGCCAAGAGCTCCCTGCTCATGCGCATCCGATCCGAAGACCCTGACGAGATGATGCCGCCGAAGGGCCATCGCCTCGCCGCCGCCGACGTCGCGCTGATCGAGCAGTGGATCAAGGAAGGCGCCGCCTGGCCGGAATACCGCCCGCTCTCCACGCGCCTCACCCCGCTGACCGACGAGCTCGCCTTCCTACGCCGCGTGACGCTCGACACCGTCGGCGTGCCGCCCTCCGCCGCCGAGATCGCCACCTTCGCCGCTGATACTTCGTCCGACAAACGCGCCAAGGCCATCGACCGCCTGCTCGCCGATCCGCGCGCCGCCGACCACGGCATGGGCTACTGGCAGGACGTCCTCGCCGAGAACCCGAACATCCTCAACCCGACCCTCAATAATTCCGGACCCTTCCGCTGGTGGATCCACGAATCGCTCGTCGACCGCAAGCCGCTCGACCTGATGGTCACCGAACTCCTCCGCCTCAAGGGCTCGTCCGCCGCCGGCGGTCCGGCCGGCTTCGGCATCGCCTCGCAGAACGACGTCCCCATGGCCGCCAAGGCCACCATCGTCACGACCGCCTTCCTCGGCGTAGAGACCAAGTGCGCACGCTGCCATGACTCGCCCGCCCACACTTCGAAGCAGGAACAGGTCTTCGCCCTCGCCGCCCTGCTCGAGACCAAGGCCGTCAAGGTCCCGGCCACCAGCAGCGTCTCGATGGCCAAACTCCGCGAAGGTGGCCGCAAGCCGCTCATCGAAGTCACCCTCGAGCCGGGCACCACCGTCGAACCGCACTGGCCCTTCCCGGAGTTCTCGCAGGAAAGCGTCGCCGACGAACTTGCCCTCGACCCCAAGGATTCACGTGACCGCCTCGCCACGCTTGTCACCGCACCGCAGAACGAACGCTTTGCGCAAGTGATGGCCAACCGTCTCTGGGCCCGCCTGATGGGCCGCGGCCTCGTCGAACAGCCTTGGGATTGGGAACGCTCCAAGCACTCCCACCCCGCGCTGCTCCGCTGGCTCGGCCGCGAACTCGTGCGCAGCGGCTATGACGCCGACCATGTGCGTCGCCTCATCCTGAACTCGCACGCCTACCAACGCGCGACCGACCTCACGCAGAAGCTGCCGAATCCGCTCTACGTCGCGCCCGCCCCGCGCCGGCTCTCCGCCGAGCAGGTCGTGGACTCGATGTTCGCGACGACCGGCAAGCCCTTCCGCACCGAGGAGGCCAGCCTCGACATCGACAGCATCCGCGAACAGGCGAACTCCGTCACCCTCGGCCAGCCGCGCCGCGCCTGGATGCTGACCTCGACCTCCAACGAACGCGACCGACCCGCCCTCGCCCTGCCCCGCATCCAAGCCGTCTGCGACGTCATGGCGGCCTTCGGCTGGCGCGCGAGCCGTCCGGACCCCGTGACCGAACGCGAGAGCGCCGCGAACTCACTGCAGCCCGCGATCCTCAGCAACGGCACGATGGGCACGTGGGTGACGCGCCTCAGCGACGATCACGGCGTCACGGCGTCAGCCCTCGAAGCCAAGTCGCCGGCGGACTTCGTCGACGCGCTCTTCGTGCGCGTGCTCACGCGCCACCCGACCGGCGCGGAGAAGGCCAAGTACGAGGCCTACCTCGCCGAAGGCTTCGCCGACCGCGTGAAGCAATCCTCATCCAAGTCCGTCGCCTACCCGCGCAAGCCGGCCTATTACGTGTCGTGGTCCAATCACCTCAACGACTTGGCGACCACGGTGCGCATGCAGGAGGAAGCCGCCGCCCGCAAGGGCGACCCGGCCTCGCCTCGCCTGACGGACGCCTGGCGTCGCCGCGCCGAAGACGTCGTCTGGGCCCTCGTCAACTCCCCCGAATTCCTTTACTACTGATCCCATGGACCGCCGCTCCTTCCTCACCGCTCTCGGCCTCGCGCCCTTCGCCGCTTCGCCGCTCCTCGCCAACACCGGCGCGGCCGGCCCCAAGGGCAAGGCCGAGCACTGCATCTTCATCTGGCTCGGCGGCGGCATGGGCCAGGTCGACACCTTCGACCCGAAGGCGCTCGGCGACAACAAGGCCACGAAGAAGAAGCCTGGTTCGCTCTACCCTTCCATCGAGACCTCCGTCCCCGGCGTGCGCCTCTGTGAGCACCTGTCCCGCACGGCGAAGCTGATGGAGCACGTGACCGCCGTGCGCTCGGTGAACCATAAGGTCATCGACGAGCATGCGTTCGCCACGAACCTCGTGCACACCGGTCGCATGATCAGCGGCAACGCCGTCTACCCTTCCATCGGCTCGATCGTCGCGCACCGCCGCGGCGCCGCCGACCCATCCGTGCCGGCCTACATGCTCATCGGCTACCCGAACGTCAGCCGCGGCCCGGGCTTCCTCGGCATCAAGGACGGCTACATCTACCTCGTCGACACCGAGACCGGGCCGAACGGCTTCACGACTCCGGGCGAAGTCTCACCCGACCGCAAGAACGCCCGCCTAACCCTGCTCGAAGCCCTCGGTGAGCGCGCCCCCGACGGCTCGGCCGTCGAGGAATACGCAGCCGCGCAGCAGGAGGCCTTCCGGCTGGCGGGCCCTTCGTTCATGCGCCACTTCGACCTTAAGCAGGAGTCGCCCGCCGTGCGCGCCTCCTATGGCGGCGAGTTCGGCCAGCGCTGCCTGCTCGCCCGTCGCCTCATCCAGGGCGGCGTGCGTTTCGTCGAAGTCTCGCACAACCTCAATTTCATCAACGGCGCCGGCTGGGACGTGCATAACGACGGCATCGACAACCAGCACATCCTCATCCGCGAACTCGACAACGCCCTCGCCGGCCTGATCGAGGACCTCAAGCGTACCGGCATGCTCGACAAGACGCTCGTCGTCATCGGCACCGAGTTCGGACGTCCGCCGGAATTCGACGGCAAGGGCGGCCGCGGGCACCAGGGCACGGCCTTCTCGATGATCCTCGCCGGCGGCGGCCTGAAGCATTGCGGCGCCTACGGACAGACCGATGATCTTTCCAAGACCGTGGTCAAGGACCCCGTCAGCATCCCGGACTTCCACGCCACGATCCTTGCCGCGCTCCAGGTCGACACCTCGCGCGACCTCATGGCCGGCTCCCGCCCCGTCCCCGTGACCGACGGCGGCAAGCCGATCGCGAGATTGTTTTAAACAAATTGGTGTGGGCGGTTAGCGGTTGGGAAGAATGCTGAGAGTATCGAGTATTGAGTATCGAGTATCGGGGGAGTGCATGCCTTGAGGTAGGGGCAGCACCACGTGCTGCCCTAGTTTGCCGCGGGTAGGGTCGGGACCGCGTCACGACATAGCGGTTCTGAGTGGAAGACTGGATCGATGACAGAGGGCGGATTTCCTGAGCACGAACCTGAAGCCGACCACCCCCACCTGGCTCCTGATGGCTGAGACCTAAAAACGGGCACCCCAGACAATCATCCGGTCTCCGGTTTCCCTTTGAGTTGGTATCTCCTGACTTGGGTAGGGCGGGTTCTCCGAACCCGCCGTTAACCCCGTCGACATCCGAATCTCGCTTGCCGAACGGACGGCTCGGAGAGCCGTCCCTACCTTGGCTGTTTATATCGATTCAGCCCTCCGTTCAGTCCTCGATTCAGCCATCGATTCAGCCCTCCGGGGAGGGGCATAGCCCTCCCCGTCAATTGACATCCCCACGTTATCTCTTCCTCCTATCACCATGGCTCGCAAAGGCATCCTGCTCCTCAACCTCGGTTCGCCGAAAAGCACTTCGGTGCCCCACGTCCGCGAGTACCTCCGCGAGTTCCTCGGCGACGAACGCGTGATCGATTATCCGGCCATCTTCCGCTTCGCGCTCCTCGAAGGCATCGTCCTCCGCACCCGCCCCAAGAAGTCCGCCGCCGCGTACGCGACCGTCTGGACCCCCGAAGGCGCCCCGTTGCTCGTCACCACCGAAAAGCTCCGCAAGAAGCTCGAGGCCGCCACCGGTCTGCCCGTCATCACCGGCATGCGCTACGGCACGCCCTCCTGCGCCGAAGCCGTCCAGGAAGTCCTCAAGCACGGCATCGACGACCTGTTCGTGATGCCGCAGTACCCGCATTACGCGATGTCCTCCTATGAGACCGTGGTGGTGAAGATCCAGGAAGAGCTCGCCCGCCTCGCGCCGAACCTGAAGTACCACGTGCTGCAGCCGTACTTCAACGATCCGGCGTACATCGACTGCCTCGTGGAGTCGGCCAAGCCCTGGCTCAGCAAGCCCTTCGACAAGATCCTGTTCTCCTACCACGGCGTGCCGGAACGCCACCTGCGCAAGGGCGACGCCTCCAAGGCCCATTGCACCAAGGTCAAGGACTGCTGCCTGCAGGCCAGCCCTTCGCACGCCAACTGCTACAAGCACCAGTGCGTGCAGACCACCCTGCTCTTCGCCAAGCGCGCCGGCCTTTCGCCCGACAAGTTCGAGATGTCCTTCCAGTCGCGCTTCGGCCCGGAGAAGTGGGTCCCGCCCTACACCGACGAACGCTTCGAAGCCCTGCCGTCCGAAGGCGTGAAGAACCTCCTCGTGATGTGCCCGGCCTTCACGGCCGACTGCCTTGAGACCATCGAGGAGATCAGCGAGGAAGGTAAGGAAGACTTCCTCCACGCCGGCGGCGAATCCTTCGAACAGATCCCCTGCCTCAACGACCAGGACGTCTACGTGAAGTACCTCGCCGACCGCGCGGCGAAGTGGACGCCGAATCACGTCTGACGAGTCAAAGAAGAGGACTGAGTGGAGGTCAGCGTTGAGGACTGAATTGAGGGCTGAATTGATAAATCAGCCCCACGAACTGCATACCCCCATTTCACACTTCGACATTTAAAGCGGGGGCGCCAAACCTACACGTCACAGGTGCTGAGGAGGGCGAACTTCCACTCAGCCCACCACGCAGTCCTCGATCCAGCCCTCTATTCAGTCCTCAACGCAGTCCTCAATTCAGCCCTTCACCACCGCATCCACCACTGCCTGGAAGGTCTCGATGCGGGCCTGCGGCGTGATGCCGTGGCCGAGATTGAAGATGTGGCCGGGGTCGCCGGCGTTGTCGGCGAGGACGGCCTTGGCCGCGGCCGCCGCGGCGTCGGGTTCGCCGGTCATGAACTCGGGGTCGAGATTGCCCTGCAGGCAGATCGGACGACCGGCCAGCTGGCGGACCTGCGACAGCGGCATGGTCCAGTCGACGCCGAGGCACGGCACGCCGGTCTGGGCGAGCGCACCGGCCTGCGGGGACTTGCCCTTGGCGTAAAGGATGACGGGGGCGCCGGCGGGCAAGCGTTCGAGCACCGCGCGGATGTAGCGCAGCGAGAACTCTTCGTAGTCGGCGCCGGTGAGCGCGCCGGCCCAGCTGTCGAAGATCTGGATCGCATCGGCGCCCGCGGCGAACTGGCGGGTGAGATACTGCGCGACGGCGTCGGTCAGGATCTCGAGGATGCGGTGCATCATCTTCGGGTCGGCCTTGATCAGCGCCTTGGTCTTCGGGAAGTCTTCGGAGCCGCCGCCTTCGACGAGATAGCAGGCGAGCGTCCAAGGCGAACCGGCGAAACCGAGCAAGGTCTTGTTGAGGCCGAGCTCCTTGCGGAGGATCGTCAGCGCATCGTAGACATACTGCAGGCGGTCCGCGGAGCCTTCGAGCTTCAGCGAGGCGACGTCGGCCGGCGAAGCCAGCGCACGCTCCATCGCGATGCCGCCTTCGTCGCGGAAACGGTAGCCGACGCCGAGGGCTTCGGGTATCACCAGGATGTCCGAGAAAAGGATCGCGGCGTCGAGCTGAGGGAAGCGGCGGAGCGGCTGCAGCGTCACCTCGACCGCGAGCTCGGGCGTGCGGACCATCGTGACGAAGTCCGACTTCGCCTTGAGCGCGCGGTATTCGGGCAGGTAGCGACCGGCCTGACGCATGATCCAGACGGGGGCCCGGTCATGGGGCTGTCGGCGGAGGGCGGCGAGGAAGCGGTCGCGGGAGTTCATCAGGACCCCTTCAGCCAAGCCTGAGGTTTCAGATAATGCGAGAGCAGACGTTCTTCCGGGGTGCCGGCCTCGGGCTGGTGGCCGTAGTGCCACTGCACGCGGGGCGGGAGGGACATCAGGATGGACTCCGTCCGGCCACCGGACTGCAGCCCGAAGATCGTGCCACGGTCGAAGACGAGGTTGAATTCGACGTAGCGACCACGGCGGACCTCCTGCCAGTTGCGCTCGCGCTCGCCGTAGGGGGTGTCCTTCCGACGGCGCAGGATCTCGGCGTAGGCCGGACCGTAGGCATCGCCCACCTTCTGCATCATCGCAAAGGCCGACTCGAAACCGCCCTCGGTGAAGTCATCGAAGAACACGCCGCCGATGCCGCGCTGTTCCTGACGATGCTTCAGCAGGAAGTAGTCATCGCACCAGGCCTTGAACTTCGGGTAGTGGGCGCCCGTGGCATGCGCGGACGCGCGGTGCCAGGAGACCGCATCCTCGTCGAAGCCGTAATAAGGCGTCAGGTCGAAGCCGCCGCCGAACCACCAGACGGGATCAGGGCCGTCGGTGCAGAAGAAGCGCACGTTCATGTGCGAGGTCGGGCAATAGGGATTGAGCGGATGCTGGACGACCGAGACGCCCATGGCGCGGAAGCCTTTGCCGGCGAGATCCGGGCGGGCGATCGTGGCGGACGGCGGCAGCGCATGGCCGCGGACGTCCGAGAAGGCCACCCCGCCCTTTTCGATCACGGCGCCACCGGCGATGACGCGCGTACGACCGCCGCCGCCCTCGGCGCGCTTCCACTCGTCGGTGATGAACTTGGCTTTGCCATCCACATCCTCAAGGATCGCGCAGAGGCGATCCTGCAGGCCGGTCAGGTAGTTTCTGACGAGATCGGGATTCATCGTGAAGATATTCAATCCGAGGCCCGCGGGCGGGTCAACGAAGCCTCGGCCGCCTGGAGACGAATCCACGTCCGCTTATCCCCCTTATGCGGGAACTACTAGGTAGACCTTGATGGGAACCGGCAAATCGGCAGGGTCGGAGCAAGCCATGAACCCGGAATTCAAGCTCCTCATGCTTTTCTGCCTGGCCGGCGTCTTCGCGCTGGGGTTGCCGTGGCTGGCTTGGCGACGGGTGCTCAGCCTGGAAAAGAAGTACGGCCGGATCCTCCTGGTCCGCGGTGTCACCGGCGCGCAGGCGGCCCGCATCGTGCTCCTGCGCGGCGAGGTCCCGCAGGTCGACGTCGACGAGAGCACGCTCGCAGTGACGGATTTCTATTCCGCGTTCGAACCGGCGATCAAACTCTCCAGCGGCGTCTACTCCGGCAAGCGCCTGTTCGACGTCGCGCGGGCGGCGCGCCTCGCAGGTCATGCGCTGCAACACCGAGACCGCAAGCTCGGCGGGCTGGCGTCGTGGGATTCGTTCATGATCCTCTGGGGCAACGCCTGGCCGATCCTGCTGCCCCTCACGGTCTTCGCCAGCAAAGGCCGCCCGTGGGCGCTGATAGCCTTCTCCCTCGTCGCCGGCGCCATCGCCATCGTGCACCTGCTCAAGCACACGCACGTCCAGGACGCCGCCCGCCGCGGACGCCGGGAACTGGACGGGGCGAAACTGCTGGACGGCCATCCGGAAGAAGAGATCGAGGCGGCCTTCCTGGCCGCGCGGCTGGACCATATGGCCCTGCCCTACTCGAAAACGTGGCTTCGGCTGCTGTTTTCCTGAGCAGGACGGCTTAGGCGCACGAGCGGAAGGCCTAATGACGGCCGGGACGATGCTTTGCGGCTTCCCAGCCGGCGGACACGGTTCAACATCAGGCCAGACGCCATGTCCTCCAAGCCCAGCCGCCTGCAGACCGTCCTGATCATGCTCCCGACCTGGGCCTTCTCCCATGCCGTGCTGCTGTTCCGCGTCCTGCCGGAGAAGGATGTGTTCGGCATGCCTAACGACCCGACGTACCGGCTCGTCCTGCTCAGCCTCGCCGCCGGCTTCGCGCTCATCGCTTCATTCGTCGCGGCGCGCCGGGCCACCGCCCTCGGCTGGAGTCTGCCGCCGGTCCTCGGACTGCTCATCCACGTGCCGTTCGCCGGCGCGGGCCTCGCGCTCTGGCTCGCCGCCTCCGGCGACGAACACGAAGAGGAATCCGTCTCGCCGACGGCCGTCGCCGGCCGGCTCGTGGTGCCTTTTCTCCTGGCCGCTTTCACCTGTGCGGGGCTGACCGCAGGTTTCGAATACCTCTCGAAGCACGGCCTGATGGTCCCCGGCCTCAAGCAGACTGGCGGCTACTTCGGTTTGGCGATCTTCGCCGGCCTGCCTTTCGCGACCGGCGTGAGCAGCGGCGTGGTGATCCGCCGCGCCGGCGGCACCTTCGGCCAGGCCATCGGCGCCGCGATGACCCTCATCGGCGCGGTG
>CAIXQT010000392.1 GCA_903921665.1 uncultured Opitutia bacterium | reverse complement strand
CCGTCTTCCCATTCGACGGAGAGCGGGCCGGCGTAGCCGACGTCGTTGAGGGCGACGATGACGTCCTCGAACTTGATGTCGCCACGGCCGACGGAGCGGAAATCCCAGGCGCGACGGGGGTCGCAGAAATCGGTGTGGCCGCCGAACACGCCGACGGTGCCGTCGCCGTGGCCCCACCAGACGTCCTTCATGTGGGCGTGGTGGATCTGCTTGCCGAAGGTGCGGATGAACTTCACGTAGTCGACGCCCTGGTAGCCGAGGTGGCTGGGGTCGTAGTTGAAGCCGAAACGCTTGTGGTTGCCGACGGCGTCGAGCGCGCGCTGGGCGGAAGCGATGTCGAAGGCGATCTCGGTCGGGTGCACTTCGAGGCCGAAGTAGACGTCGTTCTTCTCGAAGACCTCGAGGATGGGCTTCCAGCGCTTGGCGAAATCATCGTAGCCCTTCTGGAGGTAAGCCTGGTTGGTGGGCGGGAAGGCGTAGATCGCGTGCCAGATGGAGGAACCGGTGAAACCGTTAACGACGGTCTTGCCGGAGCCCTTCGGCTTGTCGGCCATGTACGCCTTGCCGGCGTCGAAGAACTTGCGGGCGGCCTGGGCGGTCAGGGCCATCTCGGCGCACGCGCGCTGGCGGACGCCTTCCGGATTACCGTCGCCCCAGACATGGGCGGGCAGGATGCACTGGTGGCGTTCGTCGATGTTATCGCAGGTGGCCTGACCGACGAGGTGGGCGGAGATCGCCCAGCAGCCGAGGTCATGCTTCTTCAGGAGTTCCCAGACGGACTCGACGTACCCCTTCTCGTTGACGGCGCGGACGACGTCGAAGTGGTCGCCCCAACAGGCGAGTTCGACGCCTTCGTAGCCCATGGCTTTGACCTTGGGCAGGAGTTCGGCGATCTTGAGGTCGGCCCACTGGCCGGTGAAGAGGGTAACAGGGCGCTGTGACATGGTGCGTAGGGGGTGAGCCCCTATGTCAGCCAATCACCCCGCTTTGTTCAAGTGGGCAATGCTCACAGACCCCAATTTATGCCTTCCGCGACAGCGATTGGCCCAGTTCGGCCTCCAGCTGGTCGTAGGCCGCCCGGAGCGCCGGGTTGGGCTGGACGACGCCCGGGGCCGGGGCGCAGAAAACAGGCTCCAGGTCGGCCATCTTGGCCCCGCAAGCCCCCTCGGCGGCGCGGAGCGCGGCGCCCAAGGCGGCGGAGTCGGAGACGGCCAGACGCAGGACCGGGGCACCGAAGACGTCGGCGAAGATCTTGGCGACGGAAGGATTCTCGGAAGCGCCACCGGTGAGCAGCAGCTGCGTGGTCGGGGTGCCGACCCAGCGGCTGTGATAACGGAGGCTGAGCGCCTGGCCTTCGACGGCGGCGCGCGGAAGGGTGGCCTGGGTGGCGGGCACACCGAGGGCGATGCGCCCGGCGGGACGACGCGGGGTGATCTCGGGCTCCTCCATCGGGAGCACGGCGGAGACGGCGGCAGGGGAAGCGTCGACGGCGGCGGAGAAAGCCGGCCAGTCGGCGTGACCGCATTCGCGGCGGATGGCTTCGCGGGCGAGCGAGCCGTTGCGGACGCACACGAGGCTCATGCTGCCGCCCATCGGATTACCGAAAGCGTGACCAAGGCCGGCGGAGTCGGTGCGGATGCCTTCGATGGCGGCGAAGAGCGTGTCGCTCGTACCGAGACTGATGACGACCTTGCCGGGCTTCGAAGCGCCCATGCCGACGAGGCTGGAAGGATTGTCGCCGGTACCGATGACGACCTGGCACTTCGGCGAGAAGCCATGACGGGCGAGGAAATAAGCGGAGATGCCGCCGGCCACGGTCGAACCGGGACGGACAGGCGGGAGCTTCGCGGCGAGATCGGGAGCGGTCGCGGCGAGCGCGGCCGGAGCCCAGTCACCCTTGCGGATGTCCATCAGGTTCATGCCCGCGCCGTCACCGGTATCGATGGCGGCATCCTTGCCGGCGAGCACCGAAGCGAAGAACGAAGAGACGAGATGGACGCGCTTGGTCTTGGTCCAAGCGGCCGCGTCGAGTTTGGCGAAGCGACGGATCTGCGGACCCGTGAAGCGCATCGTGGCGACCGAGCCGGTGAGGTCGCAGACGGCCTGGTCGCCACCGAGGGCGGCGGCGATTTCGGCGCATTCGGCCGCAGTGGACGAATCCATCCAGATAGGCGAAGAGCGACGGGAGAGGACCGGGGAGATCTTGGCGGAGAGCGAAGTGGCGCGATTACCATCGGCGAGCGCGGCCTCGTAGCCGGCGGCGAGGTAGACGCTTCCGTGCTGCTGGCCGGAAACGGAAACCGCGTCGACCTGGGAGAGGTCGGTCAGCTTGGCCAGGCGATCGAGCGCGAGCTCGAGGCCGTCGAGCCAGAGGAGCGGATCGGCGTGCACTTCCCCGCCCTGCCCTCCGCGGAGGAATCCTTCCGGATGTCCGCGGTCGGGGAAGTCGGCGCCGAACGCCGCGCGGGCGCGGGCGACCGTCGTGCCTTTCGCCGTGTCCAGCACGAGCGCCGTCGCGCTCTGCGTGGACAGGTCAAGACCCAGGACGATCGCCATGGCCTTAGCGGATGTACTCGTTGATCAGGTTCTCGAGCATCTCCTGGCGGCCGGACGCGAGCGTCGGCGCCTTGATGCCCTGGGCGTAGGCGTCAAGCTGGGCGAGGGTGACCTTGCCGG
>CAIXQT010000391.1 GCA_903921665.1 uncultured Opitutia bacterium | reverse complement strand
CGGCCGCGACGGTGATGACGAAGAAGACGAGGACGGCGCCGTCCATGGTGCGGTTGAAACGCGAGAAGGCGACGAGCGCGAGCGTGGCGGCGGCGAGCATGAGCTCGAGGCACATGTAGACGACGAGCAGGTTGCGGCGCAGGAGCACGCCGGTCAGGCCTAGGACGAAGAGGAGGCCCGCCAGGATGAGGTGGTGGGCAAGCGAGGTGTTTTCCATGGCGGAAAGATCAGGAGTTGGACTCGGGGTTGTCCTTGCTCAGCGAGACGACGCCGACGAGGGCGACGAGGAGCAGGAAGCCGGCGATTTCCAAGGGCAGGAGATACTTCGTGTAGAGCAGGCGACCGAACGACTTGGCGGCGGTGGTGAACTCGGCCGGGTTGACGGAGAGCTCGGGCGGCGTGGCGCCGGCCTTAATGGGGGCGACGGCTCCGGACCAGTGGAAGAGCCAGAGCACGCCGGCGGCGAGGAGGAAGAAAGTCGCGAGACCGAGCGCGGCGGTCTTCCAAGGATACGCCCCCTCCGGGTCCTCGGTGTCGAGGAGCATGATGATGAACAAGAAGAGCACCATCACGGCGCCGGCGTAGACGAGGACCTGCAGGACGCCGAGGAAGTAGGCATCCAAGAGGAAGAAGTCGGCTGCCACCCCGACCAGGGCGAGGATCATCCCCATGGCGGAGGTCACCGCATTGCGGCTGACGACCAAGAGAAGGGCAGCCCCGAGGGTCAGTGCTGCGAAGAAAATAAACAGGCCGTCCGGCATGGGTCGGAAGGTAGGGCGGGGGGAGGTATTGGAAAGGAGAAAACGCCCCTAAAAGCCCTTTTTTGCCACTTTATGGGGGTCATTAGCCCCCCGCCACCCCGGATGTCTTAATTATGCTCGAAAACGCTCAATACCTCAAAGCGGCCGGTGTCGGCGCATCACGCAGGTGGGGTGCTGGGCGATGACCTCCCCGGCGTCGAACCGTCCGGTCCAGTCAGGGAAAAAGGCGTCGGCCTCGGGCTCCATGTCCACATGGGTGAGGATCAGCTCGGCGCACCAAGGCAGGGCTTCGGCATACAAAGCGGCCCCGCCGGCGAGGAAAAGGGTCTTGGTCGGTTCGACCCGGGCGGCTTCCTGCCAGTCCTTGGCGACGATGACGCCGGGTGCGGTGAAGCCGGAGCGGCTGAGCACGACGGTGGTGCGGCCGGGGAGCGGACGGCCGATCGACTCGTAGGTCTTGCGACCCATGAGGAGCACCTGGCCCATGGTGGTGGCCTTGAAGAACGCGAAGTCCTCCGGGATACGCCACGGGAGCTTGTTGTGCAGTCCGATGCCGCGATTGCGCGCGACGGCCGCGATGGCGATGAGCGGGCGACCGAGGTCCACGACGTCA
Organism: uncultured Opitutia bacterium; assembly: GCA_903921665.1. Lineage (GTDB taxonomy): Bacteria > Verrucomicrobiota > Verrucomicrobiia > Opitutales > UBA953 > UBA953. Next base: position 923 of record CAIXQT010000391.1, on the reverse strand, counting down.
GATGGCGACGGGCGCCTTGATCGCCGGATGCGGGTCGTAGCCTTCGATCGCGATGTCCTCGAACTTGAACGCGAAGAGGTCCTTCACGTCGGGGTTCAGCACCAGGCGGGGCAGGGCGCGCGTCTCGCGCGAGAGCTGCAGTTCGACCTGCTCCACGTGGTTGGAATAGATGTGCGCATCGCCGAAGGTGTGCACGAAATGGCCCGGTTTCAGGCCCGTGACCTGCGCGATCATGTGCGTGAGCATCGCGTAGCTGGCGATGTTGAACGGCACGCCGAGGAAGAGGTCCGCGCTACGCTGATACAGCTGGCAGCTGAGGCGTCCGTCGGTCGAGACGTAGAACTGGAAGAGCGTGTGGCAAGGGGGCAGGGCGACCTTGTCGGCTTCCTGCGGATTCCAGCCGGTGACGATGAGCCGCCGGCTCGAGGGGTTGCGTTTGATCTCCTCGACGAGGCGCTTGATCTGGTCGACGCCGTCGTTCGCGTACGTGCCATCCGGCAGCTTCGTCGCGCCGAAGCTGCGCCACTGGTGGCCGTAGACCGGCCCGAGGTCGCCTTCCGGACGCCCGAACTTCGCGCACTGCTCGGCGGTGGCCCATTCGTTCCAGATGCTGACGCCGCGCTCGGTGAGCCACGCGTTCTGGGTGCTGCCGGAGAGGAACCACAGCAGCTCGTGCGTGATCGACTTCACGTGGACCTTCTTGGTCGTGAGGAGAGGGAAGCCTTCGGCGAGGTCGAAGCGCAGCTGCGCCCCGAAGATGCCGATCGTGCCCGTGCCGGTGCGGTCGCCCCGGATTTCTCCGTGCTGCCGGACGTGGCGAAGCAGGTCGAGATAGGCCTTCATGGGTCTCGGTTATTCGCCGGAAAGCCCCCGCCGCAACACGGAAAGCCGAACCTTTCGCCCTTGCCTACCCGCCCTCCGGG
>CAIXQT010000390.1 GCA_903921665.1 uncultured Opitutia bacterium | reverse complement strand
TCATCCGATCCTGGGCGACCGCACCTACGGCGATTTCGAGTTCAACAAGGCCGTGGGTACCGCCCGCGGTTTCAAGCGACTCTTCCTGCATGCCCAATCGACGCAGTTGTCGTTCGATTGGCAGGGCGCGAAGGTCGACTTTAAGGCCTCGTCGCCGATGCCGGCGGAGTTCGAGAAAGCCCTCGTCGCGGATGACGAGGCGCCGGGTAAGGGGCCGAAAGGGCCTCGCCGCGACGCCGGTACGCCGATCTCGCCCCGCCTCCGCGTCCGGCTCTGAGTCCCGCCATGGCGTCCGCCTTCCAGCTCATCGAAGTCCGCGGACCTGAACTGGAGCCCTGGATCGATACCCTTGGCGGACTGCGCATCGCGGTCTTCCGCGAGTTCCCTTATCTTTACGAAGGGGATCTGTCGTATGAGCGGGAATACCTCCGCGGTTACCTCGACTGTCCGCGCAGCCTCGTGGTCCTCGCCCAGGACGCCACTGGTCGGACGATCGGGGCGACGACGTGCATGCCGATGGCGGATGAGACCCAAGGCTTCCGCGGCCCGTTCGAACGCGCCGGGGTGCCGACCGAGGAAGTCCTCTATCTGGGCGAGAGCATCGTCCTGCCGGAGTTTCGCGGCGGCGGTCTCGGCGCGGAGTTCTTCGCCCGTCGCGAAGCGCACGCGCATCGGCTGGGCCTGCGTACGACGGCCTTCTGCGCGGTCGATCGGCCCGCCGATCACCCGGCTAGGCCCGCAGGTTATCGGTCGCCAGACGCTTTCTGGGCCCGTCAGGGCTACCGCCGCCGTCCCGAGCTGCAGGCCGTTTTCCCTTGGAAGGAAGTCGGCGAAGAACAGGAATCTCCTAAGACCCTCACCTTCTGGACGAAGACATGGACCGCCTGACCCTCGCCTTGCTGACCTTCGACGTCGGCGTCCCTGCGGCCTCGCCTGATGCCTTCGCTGACCGTGTCTGCGCGCAGGTGCGCGAAGCGTGGGACGATGGTGCGGATCTCGTCGTGCTCCCGGAATTTCTCTGGATGGGCCTCGAGCCTTTCGTGGCGGATGAAGATAAGCTCCGCGGCGTGGCGCGACTCTTCTGGACGGACCTCTGGCCCCGGCTTGCCCCGCGTCTGGCGCAGGCCGACAAGGGCGTGGTGCTCGGCACCGTGCCGTTCCTCGGCCCGGACGGACTGCTTCGCAATCGCGCGCCGATCTGGGATGGTCTTGCCTTCCGTCATCAGGATAAACTGCACCTCACGCCATGGGAAGCCGCCTTCGTCGGCGGCGACGGTGTCGGTCTCTGGTCTTTCCGCGGCGTGCGCTGCGTCGTCGTGATCTGCCTCGACGTCGAGATTCCTGAGCTCGCTTCGCTCCTGCGCGGACAGGGCGTCGAGCTCATGCTCGTGCCCAGCGCGACGGAGACCCTGCTCGGGGTTGAGCGCGTGGGCCGTTGCGCCGACGCGCGTGCGGTCGAACTCGGCTGCCATGTGGGCGTGTGCCATCTCCTTGGCCGCACCGCTTCCGTGCTCATCGACGAGAATGTCGGCCGCGCGGCGGCCTTCGCGCCTTCGCAGGCTGCTTTCCGCGATGAACCGCGTCACCTTGCCACCCCGGTCCGCACGGAAGGGTGCCACGCCCTCACCGTCGACGTCGACCTCGCGCTCCTGCGCCGCCATCGCGCGACGCCCGGCGAGACGGATCCCTCCAGGCTCCCCGCTCGCCCACTCCGTCTCCTTACCTGAACCCATGCACCCGCTCATCCAACAGTACTATCAGGCCTTCAATTCCGGCGACCGTGAGGCGCTGCTCGCACTCCTTCATCCCGGCATCGTCCACGAGATCAACGAAGGTGGCGTCGAGGTCGGCATCCCCGCCTTCCGCGCTTTCCTCGGTCGCATGGACCGCTCTTACCGCGAGCAGGTCGAGGACCTTGTCGTCTTCGCCGGCCCGGACGCCTCCCGCGCCGCCGCCGAGTTCTACATCCGCGGCGAGTACCTTAAGACCGACGAAGGCCTCCCGCCCGCCACCGGACAGAAGTACCACCTGCGCGTCGGCGCCTTCTTCGAGGTCAAGGAAGGCAAGGTCGCTCGCGTTTCGAACTACTATAACCTGAGCGCCTGGATGAGGATGGTCGGAGCCTAAAGGGCGCACCCCTGGTCCGTCCCCATTCCGGACGACATTTCTTGGTTTGTTCACGCCGTCAACGCCTCCGGATCGGAGGATAAAGGGGGAGGCGGGCGCATTGCAGTTTGCCTCGCTTCGGCGGGGTGGCTTATTTCCCGGAAGACGGCAGCCCCGCCGCCCCTATGAACCCCTTGCCCGCCGCCCTCTTGGTGCTGCTGCTGTCCGCTTTAGCGGAGGGCCTGCATGCCCGTCGGGTGCGTGTCGCCGCGCGGCTCGCCTTCGGGCCGGAAGGGACGGCGCGTCGCTGGACCCTCGTCGCTCCTTTGCTTCGTTGTCT
>CAIXQT010000389.1 GCA_903921665.1 uncultured Opitutia bacterium | reverse complement strand
TGCGTCGTGTTCCTCGTCGTCCTGGCCCTGGAGTTCTTCGCGTTCCGTCGCCTCTTGCCGCAGACCGCCATCGGCCGTTCGATGATCAACGTCAGCAGCAACGAGGGCGCCGCCGTCCCCGCCGCCGCCGGTTATGCGGTCTACGTCGGCAAGGCCGGTAAGGCGGTCACCGTCCTCGCTCCTTCGGGCACCGTCGAGATCGATGGCGCGTTGGTCGAGGCCTTCTCGCTCGACGGTTTCGTCGAACGCAACGCCGCCGTCGTGGTCACCGAGGCCGGCTCCGGTCGCGTGACCGTCCGTCGCTCCCGCTGAACCCTTTTCCCATGGAAATCCCCAACATCATCATCTGGATCGCAGCCGGCGCCCTGCTGCTGCTCGTCCTCTTCCTCTTGTCCTTCCTGGCCGTCTGGGTGCGCGCGCGCCTCGCCGGCGCCGAGGTCGGCTTGTTCGACCTCGTCGGCATGCGCCTCCGTGGAGTGCCTTACAGCGTGATCGTCGACGCCAAGATCGCCGCCACCAAGGCCGGCCTCTCGGTCGACGTCGAGAAGATCGACGCCCACTATCTCGCCGGCGGGAACATCGTCCAGACCGTCCAGGCGCTGATCGCCGCCCAGAAGGCCGGCCTGCATCTCGACTGGAACCGGGCCTGCGCGATCGACATCGCCACCCGCGGCACGAACAAGTCCGTGCTCGAGGCCGTGCTCACCTCCGTCAGTCCGAAGGTCATCGATTGTCCGAACCCCGCCAGCGGCCGCACCACCATCGACGCCGTCGCCAAGGATGGCATCCAGGTGAAGGTGAAGGCCCGCGTGACCGTCCGCACCAACCTCGACCGCTTCGTCGGCGGCGCCCAGGAAGAGACCATCATCGCGCGCGTCGGCGAAGGCATCGTCACCACCATCGGCTCTTCCGAGAGCTATAAGGTCGTCCTCGAGAATCCGGACCGCATCTCCAAGACCGTGCTCGAACGCGGCCTCGACGCCCACACCGCCTACGAGATCATGTCGATCGACATCGCTGACGTCGACGTCGGCGACAACATCGGCGCCATGCTCCAGGAGGCCCAGGCCAACGCCAACAAGAACATGGCGCAGGCCCAGGCGGAAATCCGTCGCGCCGCCGCCGTGGCGCTCGAGCAGGAGATGCGCGCCCGCGTCGAAGAGATGCGCGCCCGCGTCGTCGAAGCCGAGGCGCAGATCCCGCAGGCCCTCGCGGACGCGCTGCGCTCCGGCCGCATGGGCTACATGGATTTCCAGCGACTTGAGAACCTGCGTTCCGACACTGAGATGCGCAAGGGCATCGCCGGGGACGGCCCGGCGCCCGGCGCCAAGGCCTGAGCATGGAGGCGGCGCTCGCCATCAAGGTCATCATCGGACTCGTCGGGTTCGGGGTCTGGCTGTTCGGCAAGCTCAACGGCTCGGCCGTGCCGGCCCCGATCGCGGCGCCGACGCCGCCCATGCCACGCCGCGTCCGCCGCCCGCGCAATGCGCCGCCGCCCCTCGCGCCGGAACCGGAGCCGCCGGCCGCCGCGCCTGCGCCGCACCTCGACGAGACGTCGCTCGTGGTCACCCGACCAGCCCGCGCGCATGCGCGCACCCAGTTCCGCGGCTCCGCCGCGCTCCGTCAGGCGCTCGTCGCCCGCGAAGTGCTCGGCCTGCCGCTCTCGCTTCGCCCGCCGCGCTTCTGATCAGCGGCGCGGAGCGAAGAGCCGCGCGCCCAGGTAGGGCAGCGCGCAGCAGAGCACGATGCCGGCGCCCGACGGCACCGCCGGAGCGTAGTAAGAAAGATACAGGCCGCTGACGCCGCCTAGGAGCGCGCAGCCGGCGCCCCAGGCCATCACCTGAGGCAGGGTGCGTCCGAGGAGCACGCCGGTCGCGGCGGGGATGACGAAGAGGGCGGTCGTGAGCAGCGCGCCGACGAGGCGGACGCAGGCCACGGAGCCGAGCGCCACGAGCACGAGCAGCACGACCCGCATGAGCGCCGGCCGGGCGCCCAGCAGCGCCGCATACTCTTCGTCGAAAGACGCCAGCTCGAGTTCCTTGTGCAAGGCGCGCAAGCCGAAGAGCACCAAGGCGGCCGTGGCGCCGATGACCGCGAGGTCATCGCCGCCGACCGACAAGACGCTGCCGAAGAGAAGCCCGGCGAAGTCGCGCCAAGAATTGGCCTGTTGCATGAGCGCCACGCCGGCCGCGAACATCACCGAAAGCATGACCCCCACGGCGCTGTCTTCGCTCGTGCCTCGGCGCGAGGCCAGCCAGGCCGCGCCGGCGGCGGTCAGCAGGGCGGCGGCGAGCGCGCCGAGATAAGGCGAGAAGCCGAGGAGAATGGCGCCGATCACCCCGGGCAGGATGGAATGCGTGAGCGCGGTGCTCACGAAGGCCATCCGACGGAGGACGACGTAGGCGCCGAGGCAGGCGCAGGTCGCCCCGCAGAGCGCGATCGCGATGAGCGCCCGCACGAAAAAAGGTTCAGCCAGCGGCTGGGTCAGCAGGTCAAGCATGGCGATGGTCATGGCCGGAGCAGGCGTGGCGGGTGACGACGGTGCCGTCGCGCATCTCGAGGATGCGGTCGAAGCGGCCGAGGTCGGCCGGGTCGTGCGTCGCCATCACGACGGTGAAGGCGTGGCCTTGCTCGAAGAGGAAGCGGTCGATGATTTCGCGGCTCGGCTGGTCGAGGGCCGCGTACGGCTCGTCGAGCAGCAGGATCTCGGCGCCCTGCACGACGGCGCGCGCGATGAGCGCCCGTTGCAGCTGTCCGCCGGACAGCGTATGGACCGGACGCTCCGCCAGCTCGGTCAGCCCGAGACGCGCCAGCGCGAGGTCGATGGCTTCGTCGCCGTGCTGACATTCTTCGAACCATCCATGATGGGCGTAGGTGCCCATCTGGATGAGACGACGGAGCTTGAGCGGGAAGAGTTCGGTGAGATGCGGCCGCTGGCCGAGGTAGGCGATGCGGCTGCGGCCGAGGCGCGGGGATTCGCCGGCGACCCGCGCTTCGCCCGAGTGGATCGGCGTGAGGCCGGCGAGCACGCGCAGGAGCGTGGATTTTCCCGAGCCGTTAGGGCCGATGAGCGCCGTCCGGCAGCCGCAGGGAATCTCGAAGGTCGCGGCGTGGAAGGCGATCGGTCCGTCAGGTCGGGCGGCCGCGGAGAGCTCTTTGGCCGCGACGGCGACTCCCGAGCATCCATCCTTGTCCTTCTGCGCATAGGGTATCGAAGGCAGGACCGAGAAGACCACCTCGCCGAGATGGCGGGAGAGGGCGTCGAGGGCCTTGCTCATTTCAGGAGCAGGGCCTGATGCAGCCGTTTGCCGTTGGTGAGCATCATCGAGGACCAGGTGTCTCCGGGTCGGCCAAGCGGCTCAAGGTATTCGAAGGAAAGGGAGAGTGGGGGAGGCAACCCGGCGTCTTCGGTCAACCTCCGCGCGAAGGCGTCATTCTGCCCTGCGTCCGTGACGATGACGCCGATTTTCTGTTTTCGGATCAAGGCGAGCAGCTCGGAAAAGTGGCGAGCGGAAGGATCGGCTGACTCTCCAGACCCGCTTGCGATAATCGTGCCGGCAACGGTGAGACCGAAGTGTTTGGCGAAATGCCCGAGGTTGGCATGATGGGAAATGAAGACCCTTTGCTCAGGGGCGATTTGACCGAAGAGCCGGCCAAGCTCATTATCCACGGCATCTATCTCTTTAAGATATTGTTGGTAAGCATTTTGCGTATAAATACCCCCTCCGATTTTTTGCAGACGTTCGGCCAGCGATTTCACCATTTTCTTCACTTCCTTGGGGTCCGTCCAGTCGTGTGGGATATCGGTGCAAACGTGTGCCGCACGGGCTTCGGCTCCGCCATGGAGCCAGAGGATAGAGTGGGTGCGTTGGTTCGCCTTACCCCAAGCGGCGAGCCAGGGTTCGAAATCCGGGCTCAAGGCGACGATCAAGGTCGCGCGACGCAGGTCTTTCACGTTGCGGGGGCTGAGCTGGAAGCCGTGCGCCTCGCTGCGGCGAGGAACGATGCTTATCGATTCAAGTCCTTTACCTCCAAGTACTTGAACCCAATCTTCGATGATGCTGAAGCTTGATACCACGACCGGTTTTTCTTGCGCATAGGCCTGACCGCCGAGCCACGGAGTGGCGCAGAAGATCAAGGCTGCAAAGAAGCGAAGCATCTCGTGCAACGCTCATCGCGACCGGTGGCAGATGCAAGTAATTTGCATCTAACAATTGTTCCCATCGGGCGGTTTTTTTGCGTTTGCCACTGGTGACCAAGGGGGACAGATTCCCTCTCCCCATGCCCCAAGTACATGCTGTTTTTGCCAGCGTAATGGCTTTCTGCCTGTCCGTATCCTGCGTTTTAGCCCAGGCGACGAAGGCCGAAGGGGGGGGCGGCAAAAGCCCTGTGGTCGTGCGCTCCGTCCATTTCGATCCGACCAAAATCGGCGGCCAGAAGCACGATTGGATCCGCATGCAGGTCGAGCTGCAGGCTAATTTTAATCCGGAAACCAAGACCGCGACCGAGGACCAGGCCGGGAAGAAAGCCGCGAACAAGCAGTGGGTGGATAAGATCAAGGTGACCGTCACGCAGATCTTCAAGCCGCTCGCCGCCAAAGAGGCTTCCGAGTTTTCCTATTACCGGTCCACGGCCACCGTCCTCACGATGGAGGTCAACTCCCCTCGCTCGGTTTATTTCTATCTGCCCGGCGATATCGTGAAGCGCGATCGTCTCAAGATGCAGCCTGATTACTATTACGTGCAGCTCGAAGTCGGCGGCACCGAGGTTCCCCTCTACACGGAGGCCGGGCGCCTCTCTCCGGACATGCAGGCTGCCGTCCACAAGCAGTTCGCTAACAAGCAGGCGTTCGATGGCGCGCGCGATCTGGCTGACCGCGGCGTCTCCGCCAACGCCGGCATGCTTCGCCCCCAGTACCTTGTCCCCTACGCGATCTTCGACACCGTCCCCCAAGGTTCGCCGGCCCCCGAGTTCCTCCGGGAAGACACCGCCGCCCGCTAACCCCCCTTTCTGTTTACGCATGAGCCAGAAAAAGGCCACCATCGTCAATCTTGCCGCGTCTAACGTCTCGGTCTCCCAGTTCTCCGCCGTGTCCGGCAGCCTGGTGCTTGAGCAGTTCTACGTCGAAGAAATCACCCCCGGATTGACGGGTGACGACGAGTGGTTGAACGCCGCGATCGCCGCCTTGGCGAACCTGGTCAACGCGCACGAACTCAAGGGACGCGTCACGGTCATCGCGCCCGCTTTCCTGCTGTTGCAGAAGCCGCTCAAGGTGCCGCAGGTCGAACGCGCCCGTCAGGCGCAGATCGTCGCCTTCGAAGCCCAGAACGCCATTCCTTATCCGCTGAACGAAGTCATCTGGGACAGCCAAGTCATGGCTTCGGACGGCGTCGAAGCCGAGGTGCTTCTCTTTGCCTTGCGCACCGAGGTCGCGACCAAGATCGCGACCATGGTCACCTCGACCGGGCTGCGCCCGATGTCGATCCAGGCCGCCCCGCTGCTTGACAGTCAGGCGTTCCGTCTGGCCGGCGGTTCGGCCGCGGAGGAGGCCCTCATCGTCAACGTGGGCGCTCGCTCGACCACGCTCAGTTTCGTCGGCCCCGGGGGCGTCAACATCCAGTCCGCCACCAACATCGGCGGCAATCTGCTCACGCAAGGCGTGTCGGATAACACGGGCCAGCCGTTCGCGGTGTCCGAAGCCATCAAGGTCGGTTATTTCTCCGGCATCGTACAGCTTGCGGAGTCCGATCCGCAGGTAGCCGTCCTCCAGGCCAACGCGCAGACCTTCATCCGTCGCCTGGCCCAGGATATCAATCGTCGCCTCATCAACGTGCGCCGCGGCACCAACGGCCGTCAGCCGGCCCGCATCCTCGTCACCGGCCGCGGTTCGCAGGTCCCTGGTCTTTCCGAGCAGCTGTGCGAGACCCTGCGTCTGCCGGTCGAAGTATTCGATCCTTCGGCGGTCATCACTCCGGGCGCAGGAATCAATCCCGAGCAGCTCGAGCGCGCCAAGTATCAGATCACCGAGGTCATCGGCGAAGCCGCCCGCCTCATCCTGCCTCAGCCGATCGGCGTCAACCTGATCCCGCGTGATATCGCCTCCCAGCAGGCCTTTGACGCGCGCAAGCCTCGTCTGATCGCCGCCGCCGCGTTGGCCGCGCTGGCCCCGTTCTGCGTCTGGCTGGCTTTCGCCGACGCCGAAAACTGGAATCGCCAGCAGACCGCCGTCATCCAAGGCCGTCAGGCCGAACTCGCCGCCCGTCGTGCGACCATCGAGGAGTCCAGGAAGAAGGCCGCCGACCTCGCCGCCAAGGCCAAGGAACTCGAATTCGTGGTCACGAACCGCTCCAACTGGCCGGCCTTCCTGGGCGACCTGCAGGATCGCATCGGTACCTGTAAGAATACCTGGATCGAGGAGATGCACGTGAAGTACGAGACGCTCCCGGCGGCTCCGGTCGCCGAAGGCCAGCCCGCGCCTGCGCCGGTCGTCGTCACCAAGGTCATCATCTCGGTGCGCTTCCTTTTCACCGACGTGCCGCTCGAAGTGCCGCAGTACCGCGCGCAGGCGGAAAAGGCCAACATCGGCCGACTGCTGGAGGTCGTCCGCAAGTCTCCGTACGTCAGCTCCGTGCCGGAGAATGAAATCGTCGTCACTGACCAGACTCTCAAGGCCTCCGACAACAAGACCGTGATTCGCATGACCCCTAAGGCGACCCTCACTCTCCTCATCCGTAAGGACAAGGCCCTCTAAGTCATGCAGAATTTCAAGAAAAACCTCGGGTTCAACCTGCTGCTCATCGCTCTGGCCGTCGCGTTCGTCGCGGGTTGCGCCTTCGCTTTCCTGGCTTACCGCGGCGGCCATTCTTCCGACCTGTTGCTTCAGCGCGCCCATAAGGATCAGTCCGCCTTGCTTCAGGGGCATGCCTTTGTGCCGGGGGAGCCGGCCATCTCGCTGAATGAGGATAATGTCGCCAAGGCCGCCGAAGACGTGAAGGCCCTTGAAGCCCACCTCGGTTCCTTGCGGGTCGCCATCTCCGGCAATCCGGAACTCGCCATCAAGGGCAAGCCTTTCGCGAATTCCGCCGAACTGAGCGCCTTGCTCCGTGAATCTGTCGATGGTTGGCGCAAGCTCGCCGCCGACAGTGGCATCAAGCTTTCGCCATCTGATCCGACGGCTTTCGGTTTCCACCGCTATATCCACAACCAAGGGACTTCGCCTAAGCGCGAATTCCAGAAGGTCGACCAGCAGCGTCAGATCATCGATTTCCTCGTCCGTCAGCTCGTCGACTCACGCCCCGCCGGCTCTCCCTTGCTGATCGAGTCCATCGATCGTGAGCCCGTCGAGACGTTCGTGCTGATCCCCGAAGGCAAGCCTGGCGCTGGTACCTATGGCCCTGAGCCGGACACCTCTCGCAACGAGACCGACGAGTTCGTCGCCGCCCGGACTTTTGATCGTCGCGACCTCGTCGAGACCACTTCCTTCCGTGTCCGCTTCGTGGCCTACACGCCGACGCTTCGCACGTTCGTGAACAAGGTCCGCAACTCCGGCCGGCCCTTCGCGATCTCCTCGATCGACGTCGGCGTATCCACGCCCGAGGTGCAGAAGCTGCTCTCCTCCTCCACGGCCTCTCTCGCCGCCGCGTCCAACGCCGCCGCTCCGTCCGTCCTCGGTAATTTCTTCCGCGACGACCCTGTCATTCCTGCCAGTGGCGCTAAGTCGGCCAGCACCGAAGACAAGCGCGTCTTGGTCGTGCCGCGCAAGCTTTCCACCTTCGTCGTGCAGGTGGACTACCTTTCCATTCCCGAGGAGAAGCCGGCGGCCCCTGCCGAAGGCGAACCTAAGAAATAAAGCATCCCGGACATGAATTCCCGCAAGGACATCATCCTCATCATCCTTGGTGCGCTCCTGCTCGCCGTGGGTGCGACCGCTTATCTTAGTCCGGGGCTGATTGCTCCGGTGGTCCCGGACGACGACGGCAAGGCTACCGCGCTCAAGCAGCTCAAGGAGGCCTCCCCTCA
>CAIXQT010000388.1 GCA_903921665.1 uncultured Opitutia bacterium | reverse complement strand
GCCGGACTTGGCGAAGCAGGTCGAGATAGGCCTTCATGGGTCTCGGTTATTCGCCGGAAAGCCCCCGCCGCAACACGGAAAGCCGAACCTTTCGCCCTTGCCTACCCGCCCTCCGGGAGACACCCCTTTGGGGTAGCCAACATGAGCGAAAAGCCCGACCTCAACGCCATCTCCCACGACCTGCATGCGGTCCGTAAGGAGAAGCTCGCCCAGCTCCGCGCCGCGGGCGAAGACCCCTTCCGTGCCGAGTGGAACCAGACCCATGTCTCGAACGAATGCCCGGCCCTCCTGCCCGAAGGCGTCGAGGAAGGTCCCGAGGTCTCCGTCGCCGGCCGCATCGTCGCCCTGCGCGTCATGGGCAAGGCGAGCTTCGTCAAGATCCTCGACCGCGGCGGCGTCATCCAGACCTACTTCACCCGCGACGCCCTGGGCGACGCTTACGACACGCATTTCAAGAAGATGGTCGATTCCGGCGACTTCGTCGGCGTCCGCGGCAAGCTCTTCCGCACGAAGACCGGCGAGGTCACGGTCCGCGTGGCCGAATACAAGCTGGTCTCGAAGTCCCTCCGCCCGCTGCCAGAGAAGTGGGCCGGCCTGACCGACGCCGAGAAGATCTACCGCCAGCGCTACCTCGACCTCGTCGTCAACGAGGAGTCCCGCCGCCGCCTCTTCATCCGCAGCCGCGTGGTCGAGTCGATCCGCCGCTTCCTCTGGAGCCGCCAGTTCACCGAAGTCGAGACCCCGGCCCTCCATGCCATCGCCGGCGGCGCCGCGGCCCGTCCGTTCGAGACCCATTCCAACGCGCTCGATTGCGATTTCTATCTCCGCATCGCCCTCGAACTCCACCTGAAGCGCTGTCTCGTCGGCGGCATGGACCGCGTCTTCGAGATCGGCCGCGTCTTCCGTAACGAAGGCGTGTCGGTCAAGCACAGCCCTGAATTCACGATGCTCGAGGCCTACCAGGCCTACACCGACTACCGTGGCATGATGGAACTCGTCCGCTCGATGATCCAGAAGGTCTGCGCCGAAGTCCTCGGCACGACCAGCGTCGTCCGTCCCGATGGCGTGGCGATCGAGCTCGGCGGCGAATGGCGCGAGGCGAAGTACAAGGACCTCATCCTCGAACGCACGGGCGACCCGCAGTGGTTCTCCCGCACGAAGGAAGAGAAGATCGCCGCTTGCAAGGCCCTCGGCCTCCACGAGCCGCGCCCCGACTGGGAAGATTTCGAGGTCACCAATGAGGTCTTCGGCAAGCTCATCGAGCCCGGCCTCATCCAGCCGACCTTCGTCACGCACATCCCGAAGGAACTCTGCCCGCTCGCCAAGGTCACCGTCGGCGATGACTCGACCATCGATGTCTTCGAGCTCTGCATCAACGGCCAGGAGATCGCTCCGGCCTACTCCGAGCAGAACGATCCCGGCGTGCAGCGCAAGATGCTGGAGATCCAGGCCGGCGCCGAGACCCAGAAGATCGACGAGGACTTCCTCCTCGCGCTCGAGCACGGCATGCCCCCCGCGGGCGGCCTCGG
>CAIXQT010000387.1 GCA_903921665.1 uncultured Opitutia bacterium | reverse complement strand
TATAGGGCGAGGGCGAAGGCGGCGAACGAGGCGGCCACGAGGCCGTAGGTGCGACGGAAGAAAGCCGCGCGGTCAGAGGCCGGGGCGTCAGCGACGATGAAGGGATTGGATTCCATGTCATCCATCTTACCCCTTTTCCACCCCAGTCAAGTCCGCCCCGCCCTTCACCGGTTACGAAACCGCACCGAAATTATCCTGAACCGGCGGCCGAGATGGCTTGCTGGATGTTCTTCGGCGACCCTCTGGACGATCAGCTCGCAGACAGAGCTCCCACCCTCCCCTTCGGCCCGCCCGGTGACTTTAAATGTGTCACCCCGGACCATCAGCACCAGCGCCCAAGCCTCCAGCAAGTCGTCCGCCCTAAGATGAATGGGTAATTCCGGGGCCACCGAAGCATAGGGGCGGTTGATACCCGCGTCTTCCAAAGCGCGCTCCAGAATCCTTGATCGAGCGAAGGCCGCCAAGGAGGGATAGGGCCAGCCATGACTCGGCTGTAGTTCGACGACTTTACGTGCTAGCTCGGTGAGCTTGTCCGCCTCGAAAGACCGCATCCCTTGCTGAACCGTTAGCCCAGCGAAAGCCGATTCCGGCAAGAATGCCGCAGGCTTGTCCGCGATATCGATAGAGCTGAGCGATCCCCATTTGGCGAGCGATGCACCGCCAGACCTGGTGAAGAAAACGGGGCCTTGGAGTTCCTGCGGCGCAAACGGGCCGCCGACATCCGCTTTCCATCGACCTTCAGCCGCCCGCAAGAACGCTTCCCAGGCCTTGGGGTCTCGAGAGTTAATGTTGAATGGGCCCACGACATAAAGCCCCCGGGCGGCATCGGCCGATCCAGCAACCACTCCGCCACCAGCTACCATCAAGAATGGGTTATGCGAAACGACGCCCGGCTCGGGTGCCGTTAATGGCGCGGCAAAGAACCCCGAATCCAAGCTCTCACGCCAACCCTCCGAACCCGTTGTCTCCAGATGGCGGAGCATTCCGACGGACAGGCGCGGAGCGGTGGGGAAATCACGAAGTCTCACCGAGGCAAACGCCCCCGCCTCACTGGCTTCATGACGATTGGGATGGAGATCCCAGAGCGGCCCAGCCAACGGCGAAGCATCGTGATCCACGACATCCAACGCGGCCCACACAGGATGATCGACGACCCATTCAATGGCGTCCACCGGTTCCGAAAAATTCCACCTCGGGCCTGAAAACCGCCCCGCGGCAGCCGTCGCCCAGAGCTCGCCCGCTTCACGCGGCTTGAGACGCACTCGCAGACAAGCCCGCCGCTCCTCGATCGTATAGCCTGAGCTATCCTCGCGGGAATAATCCTCGCCCGTGGTGCGGATCATGAAATCAGGAAAGGGTATATTCTCCAAGGCGATGAGGGGCTTGGCGGGATAGTCAGCGATGGCGACATCGCGCGACGGCTCCCCCGCATAAGGCCGGAGACAGATACCGACTTTATCCCTGAAGCGTACCGCAATCTCGATTCGATCCGTCGGCAGGAAGACCGTCGGCTCCGGGCGCTTCCATCCGGGACCATGGTAGGTCCGGTCCATCTTCCATGTCGTCTTGGTCAAGATACGCGCGAGGCCTTGCGGCTGACTCGCAGGCGCAGGATTGACCAACGCGTAAACCTCGCCCGGCAAAAGCCCCCGCCTCGCCATCCCATAGGTCGACGCATCGGTAATTTCCGCCCAGAACCACAGACCCCGCTCACGCAGACCTTGTCGGACGATTCCGAAATCTTCCTGCGGGCAGTCATCCAAATCCGCGACAAAGGAACTCTGCGTCTCGAGATTGGTTACCGTCACCTCCGGCGATCCGGTGATCTCC
>CAIXQT010000386.1 GCA_903921665.1 uncultured Opitutia bacterium | reverse complement strand
TTGCCGGCGAAGTCGCGGCACATCGATTCGTCGAGCACCTGCATGTAACGGGCGAGCACGATGAGGTCGGCTTGCGCGTCGCGGAAGATCTGCTCCATCTTGCGGAACGCCGCGTGCTTCGTCTCCGGCGTCACCGGTACGAAGTGGAACGGGATGCCATGGGCTTCGACGACCTTACGATGATTCTCGTGGTTCGAGATCACGCAGGGGACGACGAAAGGGAAATCCTGCGCGACCTGGCGGGCGAGGAGGTCGTAGAGGCAGTGTTCCTGCTTGGAGCAGAGGAGGACGACGCGGCGAGGCTGCTCGGAATCGGAGACCTTCCAATCCATGGCGAACTTCTTGGCCAAGGGGGCGAAACGCTGGGCGAACTCGCTGGCCGGGAAGTCGAGGGACTCGGCCCGAATCTCGACGCGCATGAAGAAGCGGGACAGTTCGTGTTCCGTGTGCTGGCTGGCTTCCGTGATCCAGCCCTTGTGGCCGGCGACGAACGCGGACACCTCGGCGACGATGCCGCTGGTGTCGGGGCAGGAGAAGCTGAGGGTGAGCGTGCGGGCCATGGGTGGAAGATGGAAGGGGAGGGGCGAGGGGGTCAAGACACGGCGGAGCCGGGGCCGGGCGGGCGGTGGTTTAATCGGGAAATATGGCTGGGAGGGGCCCTCCTGCGGGATTGACCAGCCCTTGTCCCGTCCTACGTTGACCCTTCACCTTTTACACAGATGGCCAAGACCCTGTTCCAGAAAGTTTGGGAAGCGCATACCGTGCGCAAGCTGCCTAATGGGCAGACCCAATTGTTCATCGGCACGCACCTCATCCATGAGGTGACGAGCCCCCAGGCCTTCGGCATGCTCCGGGACCTCGGCCTCAAGGTGAAGTACCCGCAGCGTACCTTCGCCACCGTCGACCACATCGTCCCGACGAACGAGCTCAAGGAGCCCTACTCCGACCCGATCGCCCAGGAGATGATCGAGGCCCTCCGTAAGAACACCAAGGACTACGGCATCCGCTTCTTCGACACCACGACCGGCACCCAGGGCATCGTCCACATGGTCGGTCCGGAGCAGGGCATCACCCAGCCGGGCACCACCATCGCTTGCGGCGACTCCCATACCGCCACCCACGGCGCGTTCGGCGCGATCGCCTTCGGCATCGGCACCACGCAGGTCCGCGACGTCCTCGCGACCCAGACCCTCGCCCTTAGCCCTCTCAAGGTCCGCCGCATCGAAGTGAACGGCAAGCTCGCCCCGGGCGTCTACGCCAAGGACGTCATCCTGCACATCATCCGCGTCCTCGGCGTGAACGGCGGCATCGGCTACGCCTACGAATACGCTGGCACGACCTTCGACGGCTTCTCCCTCGAGGAGCGCATGACCGTCTGCAACATGTCCATCGAAGGCGGAGCCCGCTGCGGTTACGTCAATCCGGACCAGAAGACTTTCGACTACATCAAGGGCAAGCCCTACGCCCCGAAGGCCGCCGATTGGGACGCCGCCGTGGCCCGCTGGGCTTCCTTCGCTTCCGA
>CAIXQT010000385.1 GCA_903921665.1 uncultured Opitutia bacterium | reverse complement strand
GTGTTTCACGCCGCCGAGAAGGTGCGCGATGCCGGCTGGAAGAACTGGGACGTGCACACGCCTTTCCCGATCCACGGCATGGACCAGGCCATGGGCCTGCCTCGCTCCCCCGTCCCGCGCCTGACCCTGCTGGGCGGCGTCACCGGTTTCATCACCGGCTGCCTCCTCACCTGGTACATGAACGCGTACGACTACCCGCTGATCGTCGGCGGCAAGCCCTACTGGAGCGTGATCTTCCCGTTCCCGGTGCTCTACGAGTGCACGATCCTCTTCGCCGCCTTCGGCACCTTCTTCGGGCAGTTCATCTTCAACCGCCTGCCGCGTCACAACCATCCCTTGTTCGACCTGCCGAACTTCGCCCGCGTCTCGGACGACACGTTCATGATCGTCCTCGAGGCCCGCGACCCGCAGTTCCACCTCGATGAGTCGCGTAACTTCCTCCAGTCGCTCGGCGGCCAGGAGATCACCGTCATCCGCGACTAATCCGCACCCATGAGCCGCTATCTCGCATTCCTCGCCGTCGCTGTCGTCGCCACGATCAGCTTCCTCGGCTTCCAGGGCAAGGTGTCCAAGGACACCCCGGTCTATGTCTTCGACGACATGGACACCCAGAACAAGTACAAGGCCCAGGGTGAGAACAAGTTCTTCGCCGACGGCCGCGACGCGCGTCCGCCCGTCGCAGGCACCGTCGCCCGCGGTACCGGCCTCGAGCCGACCAAGGTCTTCTCCGCCGGCTTCCAGCGCGCCGAATCCCAGAACCCTTCCTTCGTCACCGGCAAGGACGCCAAGGGCGCCTTCCTCGTCGGCTTCCCGGAGAAGTCGCTCGGTTTCACCAACGGCAAGCTCAACGACTACAAGGTCAGTCAGTACACCCTCGATGTCGGTCGCGGCAAGTACCAGATCTACTGCGCCGTCTGCCACGGCCACGCCGGCGACGGCAACGGCATCATGAAGGTCCGCTCCGCCATCGAAGGCGACGCCGCCATCGTCACGATCGCCAGCCTCCAGACGCCGCTCATCCGTGCCTATCCGAACGGCCAGCTCTACGACGTCGTGACCAACGGCAAGAACACCATGATGGGTTACGGCGACAAGCTCTCCCCGGAGGAGCGCTGGGCCGTCGTCGCCTACGTGCGCGCCCTGCAGCTCTCGCAGAACTGCCCGCCCGAACTCGTCGCCGCCGCCGTGAAGGCACAAATCAAGTAATTCGCACATGAGCTCCTCTTCGCCTCACGCCCTGACCGCCCACTGGAAGAAATTCCTGGCCGTCGGCGTCGTCGCCTTGGCCGTCGTCTGGTACTTCGCCTGCGTCGGCGTGGCCCATCACGAGAACCGCCAGGCCCTTTCCATCCTCGTCGGCTCGCTGTTCTGGATCTCGGTCCTGATCGGCATGCTGATGCTCACGATGATCACCCGCGTCTTCGACGCCGGTTGGGCCCCGCTCGTCCGCCGCAACTGGGAGCTGCTGATCGTGGCGCTGCCGGTCGTCATCCTCCTCGGCGTCGTGCCGCTCGCCTTCGACACCGGTTTCCGTCACGCCCTCTGGGATTGGACGAACGCCGAGCACCTGCTCCCGGGAGGCCACACCGTCGGCCATGACCCGATCCTCCAGGCGAAGAGCTGGTTCCTGAACGAGAAGTTCTTCCTGATCCGCATCAGCCTCTACGTCCTGGTGTTCGGCGTGCTCGTCACGCTCCTCCGCCGCTGGTCCTTCGCGCAGGACACCGACCGCACCGCCGGCCATACGCATCGCCTCCACGCGGTCTCCGCGGTCGGCATCCCGCTCGCGGCCGTGACGCTCACCATGCTGGCCTTCGACTGCCTGATGGCGTTGTCGTACCACTGGTTCTCGACCATGTACGGCGTGTGGTTCTTCGCGCTCTCCATCCGCCTGGCCCTCGCGGTCACGGTGATCCTCACCTACAAGCTGTCCAACGGCGGCTGGCTCGACGGCCTCCTCAACCAGGCCCACCGCCACGTGCTCGGCTGCCTCATGCTGGCCTTCACGGTGTTCTGGGCCTACATCAGCTTCTCGCAGTACTTCCTGATCTACACCGCGAACATCCCGGAAGAGACCTTCTGGTATAACATCCGCGAGATCGACGCCGCGACCGGCCTCAAGAGCCAGTGGTGGAGCGTCTCGATGTACCTCATCTTCGGCTTCTTCCTGCTGCCGTTCCTGTCCCTGCTGTTCTACCGTACGAAGATCGTCGCCGGTCGTCTGCTGACCGTGGCTTGGATCATCCTGGTCGGCGGCATCGTCGACCTGTGGTTCAACGTGCTTCCTCGCCAGGTCTACGACAAGTCGACCCCGGAACAATTCGTCGTGACCCCGTTCCTCACGCCCTCCCTCTTCCTCGATCTGGCTGCGATCATCGGTTTCGGCGGCATCGTGTTCGCGCTCTTCCTGCGCGGCGCCGCCAAGCACGAGACGATCCCGGTCCACGACCCCCGCATCCTCGAGTCCATCAACTATCATGAGTGAACAACCTTCCTCCGGGAGCCGTCCGCTGCTTCCCGGCCAGATCGCTTCCTGGCTGCGCCTCGTCTGCTTCATCGCCGCCGCCGTGATCGCGACCGGCTACCTCTACCTCTCCGTCCGTAAGGCTCCCGACGCTGACACCGAGCGTCGCGCGGCCCAGAAGGCGCTCCGCTCCGAGAACGCGAAGAAGGGCCTCGCCCTCATCAACGAGCCTGGCCGCAACGCCGACGGCACCTATCGTATTCCGGTCAAGGACGCCGCCGCCCTCATCGCCGCCGACGTCAAGGTCGTCGCGAAGATCCAGGCTGCCGCCGCTCCGGCTCCGGCCGCCGCTCCGGCTGCTCCGGCCCCCGCCGGCGCCTTCGTGAAGGCGTCCGACGAACAGATGAAGCGTGGCCTCGCGGTCTACTCGCGCACCTGCATCGCCTGCCACCAGCCGACGGGCATGGGCCTGCCGCCCGTCTTCCCTCCGATCGCCAACGCTCCGATCGTCGTCGGCAACCCCGAGCTCCCGATCAAGTTCATCCTGCAAGGCCTGATGGGTCCGATCACCGTTAACGGCATGACCTATAACAGCATGATGCCTCCCGTGGCCGGTGTCAGCGACGGCGACATCGCCGACGTCCTGACCTACGTGCGCCAGAGCTTCGGCAACAAGGGTAACCCGGTCACCGCCGATCAGGTGAAGGCCGTCCGTGCCGCGACCGCCGGTCGCACGACTCCTTGGACCACCGCCG
>CAIXQT010000384.1 GCA_903921665.1 uncultured Opitutia bacterium | reverse complement strand
TCTCTTTCAGCGCGCACCACCTCATCCCGCGCAAGGCCGACCTGCGCGTCCAGTTCGCCGCGGCGATCCCGCGGGAGCGGATCCTCGTCGAGACCGACGCCCCCGCGCTTTGTCCCGCGCCGGAGTTCCGTATGCGCGAGCTCGCGCCCGACGCGGCGGGCGCCGAGCAGAACCATCCCTCGAACCTGGTGCGGAACAACGCCGAACTCGCGCGGACCATGGGCGTGACGCCTGAGGATTCCGCCGCGCTGACTTCCGCGAACTTCGCGCGCTTATTCGGGGCGTGATAGCGAGAGGCGGAGCGCCTCGCCGGCGGCCGCGAGGCCGAACGCGCCGGCCACATGCGCAGCCGTGCCGTAACCCCACTCGCAGTTCGGCCTCAGGTCTTCGCCTTCGGGAATCTCGCCGCCCGGGAGGCCTTCGCAATCCGTCGGCTGCGTGAAAGGTTCGTCGGACCAGACGCACGAGACGCCGAAGGGCGCCTTGCCGCGGGGGAAATCGAAGTTCTGCCGCAGGCGCTTGCGCACCAGCATCATCAGCGGGTCGTCGCGCGAGTCGCGCAGGTCGGTGACCTTGATCCGCGTGCCATCGAGGCGGCCGGCGCAGCCGCCGACCGAGACCACGGGCAGCTTCCGGTTCACCGCTTCGGCGATCAGGCCGCACTTCGGCGAGAGCGCGTCCATCGCATCGATCACCACGCCGTCGAAATCCGCCAGGACCTCGTGCGGATTGAAGCGGGAGAGGAAGCGCTGGTGGAGCGTCGTGCGGATCTTCGGGTGGATCGAGCGGGCGCGCTCGGCCATCGCCTCGGTCTTCGCCTTGCCGTCGTTGCCGGCGACCGCGTGCAGCTGACGGTTGGTGTTCGAGACGCAGACCGAGTCGCCGTCGACCATCGCGAGGTGGCCGACGCCGGAGCGGGCGAGGGCTTCGACGGTCCAGGAGCCGACGCCGCCGAGTCCGACGACGAGGAAAGACGAGCGGGCGAGACGCTCCATGCCGGCGCGTCCGTAGAGACGGCCGATGCCGGCGAAGCGTTGGAGGTGGTCCGCATCCATGGGGTTAATCAAGGGGCATACCGCCTCCACTCCAAGGAACAAACGCTTTCCTCAAGGCTTGCTGGCCGACCCCGCCCGGGGCATCGTGACGGAGATGTCCGACGCGGAGAAACCCACCACGAAGATCCTCCTGACGCCGGGCGTGCCGCTCTGGTTCACGGTCGCGAAAGGCGGCCTGATCGGGCTCGGCTTCGGTTTCGCCATCGCGCTCATCTTCGTCGTCCTCGATCACCGGAAGGCCAGTTCGGTCGAGGCGGTGTTCGTCCAGGCCCGCGCGGTCTGCCTGCAATATCGCGGGGACAACGGCATCTGGCCGCAGGATTCCGAAATTCCTCGGCCGGGCACGACCTTAGCCGACGCAAAGCTGGCACCCCTGGCTAAGGCGCTCGCGCAGTGCCAGGTCCCGGGTAACTGGAGCTTCGTGGGCAAGAGTCCGGAAGGTTGGCCGGCGATCGTGTTCACCCCGGCGGAAACCGGCCGCTCATTCGAACGGACCCTCGGGGTCGTCGACGGTTGGATGGACGACGGCAAGCGCCTCGCCGGCGACCTCCGTTACGACGAAGCGCAGGCCCGGCTCAAGCTGTCGGTCGAGTGATCGCTTCGGCGCGCTCGCGCAGATCGGCTTCGAAGAGCGCGTCCACCAGCTGGTCGAGATTCCCTTCGAGCACCTGCTCGATCCCGTGGACCGTGAGGTCGATGCGATGGTCCGTGATGCGGTTCTGCGGGAAATTGTAGGTGCGGATCCGCTCGGAGCGGTCGCCCGAGCCCACCTGCGTCTTGCGGGCGTCGGCGCGGGCCTCGCGTTCCTTGGCGCGGGTCATGTCGAGCAGGCGGGAGCGCAGCACGCGGAGGGCCTTCATGCGGTTGCGCAGCTGGGAGCGTTCGTCGGCGCAGTAGACCATCAGCCCCGTCGGCTTGTGGATGATCTGGACGGCGGATTCGGTCTTGTTGACGTGCTGGCCGCCGGCGCCGCTGGCCCGGGCCACGGACATATCGAGATCCTCGGGCTTGAGCACGACTTCGGCTTCCTCGGCTTCAGGTAGCACGGCGACCGTGGCGGCGGAGGTGTGGACCCGGCCCGAGGCTTCCGTGGCCGGGACGCGCTGGACGCGGTGGACGCCGGCCTCATGGCGGAGGAGGGCGGTGGCGCCTTCCCCTTCGATGAGCAGGACCGCGTCCCGGACGCCGCCCAGGTCGGAGTGGGAAAGGGACATCAGTTCATGCTTCCAGCCCTTCTTCTCGGCGAAGCGGGTATAAGCCCGGAGCAGCTCGGCGGCGAAGAGCGAGGCTTCTTCCCCGCCCGTGCCGGCGCGTATTTCTACAAGAGCATTACGAGAATCATCCGGATTCACCGGGATGATGGACCGGATCAGCTGTTCACGGGCGATTTCGACGGCCGGTTCCAGGCGGGCGATCTCCTCGGCGGCCATGGCGCGGATCTCGGGGTCGGCTTCGGCGGCCATCGTCCGGGCCTCGGCCAGCTCCTTTTCCAAGCTGACCAGCGCGTCGTCGGCCTTGACGGCCTTGGAGGTGAAACGGAGTTCGGCCCCCAGGGCGGCGGCCCGGCGGTTATCGGCGAACGTCGCCGGGTCGGCCAGCAGGCCTTCCAGCTCGGCCAGGCGGCGGCGGAAGCCGGTCAGGTCGGGGCGGAGGGGGTTGGCGGACATCAGGGAAGGAGGTTAATCGGGCTTGGACAGGCGACGCCCGTTCGTTATTCAATGGAGTGCGGCAGGCTCCCCTCCGCAAGCCCGACCTTCATCCCTTTTCGACCGATATGCAGCCCAAGGAACCCGCGCTCCGCGGCACCCACGTCCTCACTTGTGTGTGGGACTTCGATAAGACGCTCTGTCCGGGCTACATGCAGACCCCGCTCTTCAAGGCTTTCGGGGTCGACGAGGAGCAGTTCTGGAAGGAAACGAACCAGCTGCCGGCCCTTTACGCCCGCAAAGGCATCCGGACCCCCAAGGACTCCGTCTACCTCAACCACCTGCTCAGCTACGTGAAGTCCGGGCTGATGAAGGGTCTGACCAATGCGCGCCTGCGCGAGCTGGGCGCCGAGATCGAGCTCTGCGCCGGCCTGCCCCAGTTCTTCCCCGCGCTCAAGGAGCACGTCCGCGAACTCGGCCGGAAGCATAACGTCGAGGTCGTCCTCGAGCATTACGTCATCAGCACCGGCCTCGCCGAGATGATCCGCGGCACCTCCCTCGCCGCGCATTGCGACGGCATCTACGGCTGCGAGTTCCTCGAACACCCGCTCCCGCCGCACTTCACTAAGCAGGATGAGCTGTCGCTGGACCTGCCGACCGAGATCACGCAGGTCGCCGCCATGGTCGACAACACCATCAAGACCCGCTTCCTTTTCGAGATCAACAAAGGCTCGAACAAGAACGCCGACATCGACGTCAACGCCGTCGTCCGTCCGGAGGACCGCCGCGTGCCGTTCGACAACATGATCTACGTCGCCGACGGCCCCAGCGACGTCCCCGTCTTCTCGTTGCTGCGCAAGAACGGCGGCAAGGCCTTCGCGGTCTACGTGCCCGAGAGCGAGGCCGAGTTCGCGCAGAACGACGCGTTGCTCCAGGCCGGCCGCGTGCACGGCTACGGCCCCTGCGATTATTCCGCCGCCTCCTTCACGCCCAAGTGGATCCGCCACGCCCTCGCGGGCATGGTCGAGCGCCTCGCCCAGGAACGCACGCGCGCCCTCGCGGCCCGCGTCACGCGTCCGCCGCGCCATCTGCACGCCGAACCGACCCTGCCCGGGGCCGCTGACGCCGCCTCGCAGGGAACCCTCTTCGGCGAATAATCATGCCTGCTCCCGCCCGCAAACGCTCCGCCACGCTCGCCCGCCCGGCCAGCGAGAGCAAACCGATCCTCGCCGCCGTGCTCGCGCTCATCGGCGCGTTCCTGCTCGTCGCGATGCTCTTCCATTCCGCCGCGGACCAGAACCTCATCCCCGAGTGGCTGGAGAAGACCTTCAGCCTGCCGGCCGAATCCAACGCCAAGCCGGCGCAGAATCCATGCGGCGCCTTCGGCGCGACCGTGGCGGTCATCCTCTTCAGCCTCTTCGGCTTCGCCGGCTTCCTCATCCCGTTCTTCCTGTGCGCGGCCGCCTGGTTC
The DNA here is from genome assembly GCA_903921665.1 of uncultured Opitutia bacterium. GTDB lineage: Bacteria > Verrucomicrobiota > Verrucomicrobiia > Opitutales > UBA953 > UBA953. The sequence goes on along the minus strand of CAIXQT010000384.1, from coordinate 1,337 downwards.
GCGCTCAACCAGCGCGCGCATACCCTGTGGCCGGTGAAGGTCACCTTGATGGCGTTGTGCGTGATCCTCTTCGCCCCGATCCTCACGCTCTGGCTGGGCACCGCGAAGGATGTCTCCGTCGCCTTCGACCCGCGCGGGCCCGGCGGCGTGCTGGGCGGCATGCTCTTCGGCTCGGTCTTCCATCCGGTGCTCGGCGATTATGGCGCCTGGATCCTGGTCTTCCCTTACGGCTTCTGCCTCCTGGGCGCGCTGGCTGACGACCCTAAGGCGACCCTGTCGTCCTGGATCGCCGAGATGCGCGACGGCCTCGGGGCTTGGAACGCCGAACGCAAGGCCGCCGCGCTCACGGCCGCCGAAGAGCAGCGACGCCGTCAAGCCGCCGCCGCCGAACTTCGCCGCAAGCAGCAGGAAGTCGTCGGTACCGCCATCGCGGTGCCTCAGCCGAAGGAAGCCATCAAGCCCGCGAGCAAGTCGGTCTTGGTGCCGCTCGATATCCCGCACGAAGGCCCGAAGGAAGACGAGGCCGTCGGCCCCGATCTGGTCGAGCCGGACAACGTCACGATTTCTTCCGACACCGCCAACAAGGACAAGAAGGCCGAGAAGCCGAAACCGGTCGTCGACGAAGACGAGGACGAAGAGGAGGAGACCGAGGCCAAGGCCGTGCGCAAGACGCCGGACCCGCTCGGCGCTCCCGCCGGCAAGGTGCTCATCGTGAAGCCGGATCAGATCGAGAAAGCCCGCGCGAGCCAGGTCATCAAGAAGCGCGGCGACTACGTCTTCCCGGAGATCAAGATGCTCAACGAGCCGGCCGCCGGCTCCAAGCTCGTGCCCGAGGACTTCCGCAAGCGGGCCTCGGACCTCATCGAGACCCTCAAGCAATTCAAGGTCGACTGCGTCCCGGTCGATCCGGCCAACGGCGTCGATGTCGGCATCCAGCAGGGTCCGTCGATCACCCGCTATGAGATCAAGCCCGCCCCGGGCGTGCGCGTGGAGAAGATCTCGAACCTTTCGAACAACATCGCGATGAACCTCGAGGCCGAGGCCGTGCGTATCCTCGCCCCCGTACCGGGCAAGGGCACCGTCGGCATCGAGATCCCGAACAAGAACCGCAAGGACGTGCTCCTGCGCGAGATCATCGAGTCGAAGGCGTGGGCCGAGGCCTCGATGGAGCTCCCCGTCGTGCTCGGCGTGGACAGCGTCACCAACAAGCCCGTCATCCAGGACCTCGCCAAGATGCCGCACGCGCTCATCGCCGGCGCCACCGGCCAGGGCAAGTCGGTCTGCATCAACGCGATCATCGTCTCGCTCCTCTACCGCTGCACGCCGCAGGACCTGCG
>CAIXQT010000383.1 GCA_903921665.1 uncultured Opitutia bacterium | reverse complement strand
GTCCGCGCCAAGGACGCCAGCGTCGACAAGATCCCGCCGGTACAGATGGAACTCCGCTTCATCGACCTCAGCGGTCCGGTGACGATTCCGGCCACTTCCGCCGAGACGTTGCTCAAGGTCGCCGGCGGCAAGGCCGCGCCGCGTCCGGCGGACAAGGTCGAGGTCACGCAGACCCTCGACACGCGCCAGTTCGCGATCAACGGCTCGTTGAGCCTTGAAGTCTCCGCGACCGCCTCGGGCCTCGTCCCTGAGCTCGATGACCTACTCGACCTCGCGCCGCTGTCCGCCCTGGCGAAGGTCCGTCAGGTGACGGTGATCGATCCTCTGATGGTGAAGGAGCTCAATACCTGGGGCGAGAAGGTGGCCCCGCGCACCGAGCGCCGCTGGTCGATCACCCTCGACGGCGACGCCATCCGGGCGGCCGATAAGGCGAGCGACGTGCCGTTCCCGACGGTCAAGGCCGCGAATACGACCACCGTCTGGCGCACCTACCAGGACATCGACCCGATCGTGCTCTCCAAGGCGTCGGTCCTGCTGGATCGCGTCAAGGTCGCCCAAGGTGCGGGCTACGTCCCGCCGGCCGTCGAAGATTATTCGGCTTACCTCTACGCCGGGAGCGCCGCCATGGTGGCGTTCGTCGCTTGGCTGATCTTCCGCCAGCGTGACACCGGTCCGCGCCCGCCGCGCGCCCGCGACGTCTTCAAGCTGCCCGCCGCGATCGACGGCTTCTCCGTGGTGGCCTTGCTCCGTAAGCTCGGCGCCAGTCCGCTGGTGAAGTTCACCGCCGCCCAGCAGGCTGAACTGCAGCAGGACATCGAGCGCGTGCAGTCGGGCTGCTTCGGCGGCACGGCCACGCTTTCGCCCGCCGACCTGAAATCCCTCGCCGAAAAATGGCTCCGCCAGCTCCGCTGAGGTTTTTACGCCTACCCCTATCCCTATCCCAACCCCTTAAGACATGAGCAACCACCCCAATCCCGCGGCCGTGCAGGCCGCCCATCAGTTCGTCGCCGACGTCCGTACGCGCGTCGGCCAGGTCGTCGTCGGCCAGGACGTCGTCGTCGAGCGCGTCATGATCGCGCTCCTCACCGGCGGCCACCTGCTCCTGCAGGGCATGCCTGGCCTGGCGAAGACGCTCCTCGTGAACACCGTCGCCAAGGCCATCGCCTTGGACTTCCGGCGCATCCAGTTCACGGTCGACATGCTGCCGTCCGACATCGTCGGCTCCGAGGTCGTCGACCAGAAGACGGGCGACTTCCGCATCCACCGCGGCCCGGTCTTCACGAACCTGCTCCTCGCCGACGAGATCAACCGCGCCGCGCCGAAGGTGCAGGGCGCGATGCTCGAAGCGATGCAGGAGCGCAAGGTCACCCTCGGCGGCCAGACCATGCGTCTGCCGACCCCGTTCCTCGTCATCGCGACGCAGAATCCGGTCGAGCAGTCCGGCACTTTCGAGCTGCCCGAAGCGCAGCTTGACCGTTTCATGCTCCTGCATCGCCTCGGCTACCCTGGCCGCGACGAAGAGCAGGACATCCTCCAGCGCCAGCTCGGCATGGGCCTGCGCAAGGAAGAGGGCGGGGCGGTCCCGAAGACGGCCTTCGACATGATCGACGATTCTCCGGTCGGCACCAAGGGCGACCTCGTCGCCGCGATGGAAGCCGTCCAAGGCGTCCATGTGAGCGAGGTCTTCCTCCGTCATTCCGTCGAACTCGTCCGCCGTACCCGCGAATCCAAGGACCTTGATTTCGGTTGCAGTCCGCGCGCCGGCCTGGCCCTCGTCAACGCCGCCCGCGCCCGCGCGGTCATCCGCGGCCGCGATTACGTCACGCCGGAGGATCTCTTCGAACTCGCCGAGGACGTCGTGCTGCACCGTGTCCGCGTGAGCTACGAAGCCGCGGCCGCCGGGCAGACCAGCGCCAAGGTGTTGGCATCGATCCTTGCTGGATTAGGCTGAGCCGATGCGACGTCAGCGGACATTGCCTCACGATCCGGTCGACAGCCGGCAGTTCGAAGTCGCCGTCCGGCGCCTCGCGAACAGCCTGGACTTCGGCCAGCGTGATTCCGTGTTCCATGGCGCCGGCCTGGAGTACGTCCAGTCCCGTCCGTATGTGGCGGGCGACGCGGTCAAGTTCATCGACTGGAAGATCTCGGCGCGCCTCGGCAAGCTGTACGTGAAGGAATTCAAGGAGACCAAGCAGATCCCGCTCTATCTCCTGCTCGATACGTCGGCTTCCATGTGCGTGTCTTCGCAGCCGCTGAGCAAGTACGCCTGGGCCGTGCGCGTGGCCACCGGCATCGGCCTCGCCGCGCAGTCGTCGGTCACCCCCGTCGGACTCCTGGGTTGCGGGGCCCGTGAGCTGCACATCCGCCCGACCCTTTCGCGTAATATCGTCATGGAGTGGGCGCATCAGCTCCGTCAGCACGACTTCGCCGAGGTCACCTCGTTGTCGGTCCGCGCCCGCGAACTCGCCCCGTCCCTCGCCAAGCGCACGACGGTCATCGTGCTCAGCGACCTGCATGCCCCGGACGCCATCGCCGCCCTGCAGGTGCTGGCGCAACGCCACGACTGCATCGTCCTGCATTTCGAGGACCCGGCCGAACAAGGCCTCCGTGGCGCGGGCATCATCCGCGGCGTCGAGGCGGAGTCGGGCCGTGGGTTCGTCGGCTTCGGCGGCCTCCGCCGCGTCGATTCGTCTGGCTGGAAGGCCGAACTCAGCCGCTTCGGGATCGATTACCTCCATCTGCCCACGGATCAGCCGATCCTCGGCAGACTGACCTATTTCCTGAAGAACCGCGGCTTCGCCAGCCGTTCCGCCCGCTGACCATGGCCGCCTCCAAGACATCGTTCCGTGGCTGGCTCTTCCGTGGGCTGGCCGGGCTCGTGATCGGCGTCGGCGTCTGGTGGTTCCTGCAGGAGGATGACAACCTCAAGGTGCCGCTGGGCGTCGAGCAGGCCGCCATCATCACTTACAGCGGCCCGGGCCTGGTCGTGAAGCCGTTCCGTTACGGCGTGGCGGTCAACGTGCGCATCGCGCAGGTGACGGAGCAGGGCGGGGCGAAGGTCTATGACGTCCGTTATCTCGTGAACCGCGAGGGCGAGCACGACCTCATCGAGTATCTCATGTCGGATAACGGCGCGGCGCTGAGCGGGCTGCCGTCGTTCAAGGTGAAGGGCGACCCCAAGCTGTCGAAGGAACTCGAGGCTCGGGTCAAGGAGACCGAGGACATCGGCATCGAGGTGCGCGGGTATTATCAGGCGACCCTCGTGGGTTTGTTCGTCTTCTGGATCCTCTGGTTGCTTGCGCTCATCTTCTGGCGTCGTCCGAAGAAACCGGTCCCGGCTCCCGTCCAGGCGCCGTTGACCGTCGCCGAGCAGCTCCGCCGGCTCCTGGCTGAACTTGAACAGGGCGGCCTTTCCGCCGCGCAGAAAGCCACGCTCGAGATGCTCCTGCTCCGTTGCTGGCGCGAAGGCCTCGTCCCGGCCGGCGCCCCGATGGCCGAGGTCTTGGCCGCCATCGCCCGCGGTGAGCGCACCGGCGAGGCGTTGGTTCGCCTGCAGCGTTGGTTGCATCGTCCCGGCTCCGGGGTCGCCGACGCCGAGATCGCTCAGATCATCCGCCAGCGCTTGCCGGCCCAGACCGCCGTCCGCCCATGACCTTCCTGCATCCCCAATGGCTCGCGCTGCTGGCCCTTCCGGTCATTTTGGCCTTCTGGGAGTGGGTTCGCCCCGGTCAGCCCCTTGCGATGCCCTACGACGGCGGCAAGGGCCGTCGCGGATGGTTCCTGCGTTGCCTCGTGCTCCTCGCCAACTGCCTGCCGGCGGGCTTGCTGGCCGTCGCTGTCCTGTTCCTCGCGCACCCCATCACCTTCCAGCCGCCCGAGGTCGAACGTCAGCTGACCAACATCCAGGTCGTGCTCGATACCTCGGGCAGTATGCGCGAGCCCCATGGCAACCAGAGCAAGGGCAGGCATAGCCGCTTCGATTCCGCCATGGAGTCGCTCGAGAAGTTCCTGCACCACCGCAAAGGCGACGCCTTCGGCCTGACGATCTTCTCGCGCAACTTCATCCATTGGGTGCCGCTGACCTTGGACACCGAGACCATCATGCTCTCGCGGCCGTTCATCGCGCCCAACGTCCTGCCCGACGAACTCTGGGGCGGCACCTTCATCGGCAACGCCCTTTACGGGGCCTCCGCGCACCTCGCCGCGCGCCCCTTGGGCGATCGGATGATCATCCTCATCACGGACGGCGAGAGTCCCGACATCAAGTCCCCCAAGGACGTCCCCATCATCGCCGACCTCAAGGAGAAGGGCGTCATCGTCTTCGTCGTGCTCATGACGGACATCCCCGTGGATCCGGCGCTCATCGGCATCGCCCGATCCTCCGGCGGCGAGGCCTTCAACGCCGTCACCCCCGAAGCCCTTAATGCCGTCTTCAAGCGGATCGACGAGATGAAGAAGGTCGTCGTGCTCGAGAAGAAGCCGCGGGCCGCCGATTATTACGACCCTTTCTTCCTGCCGGCGCTCGGCCTGCTCGCCGCCGCCGTCTTCGCGCTCTTCGGCCTCCGCTTCACGCCTTGGTGAGCCTCACTTCATCATCGCCAGCCCCCGGAAGGCGAAGGCGAGGCCGAGGGCAATCAGCAAGTAGGACGAGACGTAAGGGGCGCGGGCGGCGACGCGGCTGAACCAGCCGGACTTCTCAGCGAGCTTCTGGAAGCCCCAGGAGGCGAGCACGCCGACGGAGATCATCGTCAGGGCGAGGCCCAGGCTGAAGGCCGCCACGATGCTGAAGCCGAGGGAGAATTCTTTGAGCTGTAGACAGACGATGAGGATCGAGACCGCGGCGGGGCAGGGCATGAGCCCACCGGTGAGGCCGAAGATGACGATCTGTCCGGTCGTGACGTGCCGGCCGGCGAAGCGCTTCTGGATCTCGGCCGCATGGGCGCGGGCGTGCGCATCCTCGTCCTCGTGGCCGTGATGATGGCCGTGGCCATTGTCGCCTTCGCCGTGATGGTGGTGATGATGGCCATGCTCTTCGCGCAGGCGCATGATGGTCCACACGGCCATGCCGATGACGATGAGGCCGCTGATGAGGAGGAAGTAGGGTTCGGTCTGTTCGACGTTCCAATGGGAGCCGTATTTGAGCGCCAAGCCGGCGAGAATCCAGATGATGAGCGTGTGCGAGAGGGCGGCGCAGAAGCCGAGCAGGGCGGCCTGCCAGGCGGTCCCGCGCACGGCGATGATGAAGGCTGCCATCATGGTCTTCGAGTGGCCAGGCTCGAGGCCGTGGAGCGCTCCGAGCAGGATCGCCACGGGAACGTAAAGCCAGGCATGGGCGGTGCCCTGTTGCAGTAGCTGGGAGAAGTCCATGGCCTGACCTTAGCGGCTATCCCCAGCCTGTCGACCTTGGGGATAGGCTTGCGGTACGGCGGGGCTTTTCCTTCCTAAGGCCTCATGAAGACCGTCACCCTCGGGCAGAGCCAGCTCACCTCCAGTCGACTGGCCTACGGCTGCTGGCGCATCGCCACCAAGGGCGACGCCGTCGCGGATTACGCCACGGCCAAGGCGGCGATCTTCGCCGCCGTCGACGCAGGCTACACGCTCTTCGATCACGCCGACATCTATTGCGACGGCGAGGCCGAGCGCGTCTTCGGCCGCATCCTGAAGGAGAACCCCGGCCTACGCGCCAAGATGACCATCGCGACCAAGGGCGGCATCCGTTTCAAGAACCGCCCCGTCGGCGCCCCGGTGCGCTATGACTTCTCTCGCGGTCACCTCCTCGCCCAGTGCGAACTCTCGCTCAAGCAGCTCGGCGTCGAGACGATCGACCTGCTCCACCTGCATCGCCCCGATTACCTCATGGACGCGGGTGAGGTCGCCGGGGTCTTCACTGAACTCCGTGCCTCCGGTAAGGTGCGCGAATTCGGCGTCAGTAATTTCAGCCCCTCGCAGTTCTCGCTCCTCCAGAACGCGCTCTCCTTCCCCCTGGTCACGAACCAGGTCGAGGTCAGCCTCGTGCAGCTCTATGCCTTGCACGACGGCACGCTGGACCAGTGTCAGGAAAAGAAGGTGACCCCGCTGGCGTGGAGTCCGCTCGGCGCCGGCCTGCTCGGTTCGGGTGGCGTGGACCTCTTGCCTGGGCAGCGTCATTATAATCCGACGGCCGTTCTGGCTGTCCTGGATCGTATCGCCAAGGAGCGTGGCGTCGGCCGTGAGCTCATCGCCCTCGCCTGGATCCTCAAGCACCCGGCCAAGATCGTCCCCATCATCGGCACCACCCAGCCCGAGCAGATCAAGCAGCTCGCCGCCGCGGCCGACCTCGAACTGACCCGCGAAGAGTGGTATCACCTCGTCACCGCGGCCCGAGGCGCGGAGATGCCCTGATCATAGGGGGCAAGGGGACAAGGGGGCAAGGTGAGGGCCGGTGCGCGAAAGCGCGTCAGCCCGTGATGGTCGGGATTTTGAGAGACTGGCCGTCGTTGAGCGCGGACTGGTGAGCGATCATCCCCGGCACCGTGTAGGCCAGCGCTTCGTCGATCCCGACGAACGGCTTGCGGCCCTTCGCGATCGCGTCGACGAACTCGTGCGTGATGAAGCAATGCGAGCCTTCGTGGCCGCTGTCGTGGCGGAGTGGCTCCGGAAGCATGTCGGTCTGCCACCATTTGACCTCGGCGTACTTTTCGAGAATCTGCGACGAACGCTCGAAGCCGCCGCTATCCTTTTCGGTCTTCGTCTCGGCCCGGACGATCGAGGGGCCGGCGGTGCCGGTGGGGTCGCTGAAATAGAAGCTCATCTTGTCGCCGAAGTAGCGGGCGCGTTCGCCGCCTTTCTGGGCGCCGCGCCACCAGATGGCCACGCGCATGCTGTTGCCACGGTCGGTGCGGAAGAGGGCGGTCTCGGTCCAGAAGGGGTTTTGATAGGCGTTGTCCTTCACGATCGGGTGCTCGTCGCCCCAGCCATGGCAGACGACTTCCGTCAGTCGTTCGCCCGTCACGCTGAGCAGGTGCGATGTGCAGTGGGTCGGGTAATGCATTGGCGGCAAGCCATGGCGCCAGGTGCGCTTGCCCTTCTCGAAATAGAGCGTCTCGAGTCCGGGATGGTGGTATTCCGATTCCGTGTAATACAGTTGGCCGAAGCGGCCTTCGGCGTGGAACTTGCGGGCCGAGATCGTGAGCTGCTGCCAGCAGCTGGTCTCGCCCATCATATAGGTGAGGCCAGATTTCTTCACCCCACCAGCGAGCTGGCCGCATTCCTCGAGCGTCATCGCGGCGGGGACGGCGCTGAGCACGTGCTTGCCGGCGGCCAGGCAGAGGAGGGTGTGACGGACGTGATCCGGCGCCGGTGTGGCGAGGAAGACCGCTTCGACCTTGGGGTCCTTGAGCATCTCTTCGAGCGAAGGGTATCCCTTGGCGCACTTGTAGACCTTCTGCAGCGCCGCGAGGCGCTCGGGTCGGAGTTCGGCCACCGCCTCGACGATGCAGTCTGGATGCTCATGGAATTGAAAGCTGAGGCCAAAGCGGCCGCCGACAATCGCCACGCGGACCTTGCGGGCCGGGGCGGTGAAGCCCGTTTGACCGAAGAGCGAAGTCGTCGCGAGGGTGGCACCTAGTAACGTGGTATGGCGGAGGAAGTCGCGACGGGTGCTCATGGGGATGACATCATCCTTGCAGCTCGTTCTTTGCCTGCAACCCGTGGTATGGATTGAAGTCGGTCATTGCGGTCTCGTGCCATGTATTCAGAAGTATCTTATGAATCCGCCCCTAGGTTCGTTGCTCCGTCGTATTTGGCCGTTATTCGCCGCGGTC
>CAIXQT010000382.1 GCA_903921665.1 uncultured Opitutia bacterium | reverse complement strand
GACGAGAAGGTTGCCAATGAGGGGAGAAGACATGGGAGTGAACGAGTTGAAAAGTGGGTTGTGGGAAGCCCCACCCCCCTTGGCAACACGGAAAACCCTCCCCTGCCCGCACCCCCCTGTTAAGGCCTACAAAATGCGGCCGGCTTTGACCTGGGCGGACTCGGGCACCTTCTGAGTCCAGGCCGCGGCCTGCTTCACGAACACGTCGACCTGGGCCCCGGCCGAGCCGGTCAGTTCGCCGGCCTTGGTCACGGCATCGAGCAGGACGGACTTCGGCAGGCGGAGCCGGCTGTCGGCGGCAAGGCGGTCGACGAGGTCGTTGCGCTCGGTCTTGCCTGAGCGGAGATCCTTGGCGACGGCCACGGCGTGTTCCTTGATGGCCTCGTGGGCCTCTTCGCGCCCGGCGCCGGCTTTGACGGCTTCCATGAGGAAGGTCGTCGTAAGCAGGAACGGAAGGTAGTGGCGCGACTCGCGCTCGATGACGGGGCGGTTGACCTCCATCTGGCCGAGCACGGTGAGGAAGGCCTCGAACAGCCCGTCGATAGCGAGGAAGGCGTCCGGCAGGAGCACGCGGCGCACGACGGAGCAGGAGACGTCGCCTTCGTTCCACTGTTCGCCGGAAAGCGAGGCGGCCATGGCGAGGTGGCCGCGCAGGATCACGTGGAAGCCGTTGATGCGCTCGCAGGTGCGGGCGTTCATCTTGTGTGGCATGGCGGACGAACCGACCTGGCCGGGCAGGAAGCCTTCGCTGGCGAGCTCATGGCCGGCCATCAGGCGGAGGGTCTTGGCGAAGGACGACGGGCCGGACGCGGCGGAGAGCAACGCGGCGACGACTTCCATGTCCATCGAGCGCGGGTAGACCTGGCCGACGGCGCCGAGCGAGTGCGGGATGCCGAGGTGCGCGAGCACGCGGCCTTCGAGCTGCGAGACCTTGGCGATGTCGCCGGAGAAGAGCGTGAGCTGGTCGAGCTGCGTGCCGACCGCGCCCTTGAGGCCGCGGGCCGCGAAGGCGGCGAGCGCGGCGTCGACCTGCGCGATGCCGCGGAGGCATTCCTCGCCGAACATCGCCCAGCGCTTGCCGACGGTGGTGGGCTGCGCGGCGACGTTGTGTGTGCGGGCGGCGATGAGGACGTCACGGTCGGCCTGCGCGCGACGGGCGAGCGCGGCGAGCGCGGCCACGCCCTTGGCGCGGACGAGCTGGAGCGAACGGAAGACCTGGAGCTGCTCGACGGATTCGGTGAGGTCGCGGCTGGTCAGGCCTTTGTGGACATGCTGGTGACCGGCGAGGGCGCAGAACTCGTCGATGCGCGCCTTGACGTCGTGGCGGGTCTCCTCCTCGCGCTTGCGGATCGATTCGAAGTCGACCTGATCCTTGACCTTCTCGTAGGACGCGAGCGCCGCGGCAGGGATATCGAGGCCGAGGTCGCGCTGGGCCTTCATGACGGCGATCCAATATTCGCGCTCGAGGACCACGCGGCCGCGGGTGGACCAGACGGCCTTCATCGCCGGAGAGGCGTAGCGATCGGCGAGGACATTAGGTACGTTGTCGGATTCCATCGGTAGAAGGGGCTTTATATCAGGCGGAACGCTTCACGGCAAGCGCTCGGAGGAACATCGCGCGGACGGACGACTCGTCCTCGCCGCGGTTGGAGGCGTCGAAACAGTCCGCGCAGGCGAGCTGGAGGTCGACGAGTTCGGCAAGCGTGTAGCGGGCGGCCGCCGGGGCGACCTTGTTGCTGACGTACCAGGCGTTCTGCGAGAAGAGATTCGCCGAGGATTTCGCCGCGGAGCCGAAGGTCGGCCCATGGCGGCCGCTGGCGGCCTCGAACTGGCCCTTGGGCAGGCCCGCGTCGCTGACGCGGAAATCTCCGGAGTCGGCGAGGCAGCGGATCTGGATAAGGAGGCGCAGGCGGTTCTGGAGCGCGGAAAGCAGCGGCCGGCTGGAATCCTCGTTGAAGAAATACCGGTCAAGCGACTCAAGGCCCCACTTCAGGTCGCGGGCCGCCAAGGCTTCGATGGGCTCGAAGAAATCGCCTTCGCCGAACGTCGGCACGAGGAGGTGGACGTCCGATTCCTTGACGGTGCCGCCGGGACCGGCGTAGGTCGCGAGCTTCTCGCATTCGCCGAGCACGAGGCGGGTCGACTGGCCGACACGGCCGACGATGACCTCAGGGACTCCGCGCTCGACCTTCACGCCAAGCGCCTTGAAACGCTCGATCGCCAGCGCGACCTGGCCGTCGGCCTGCGCGTCGCCCTTGTCGAACGGGCTCTTGGACGGCGAAGCGTGCAGGATGAAATCGGTGGCGTCGGCCTTGAGATTGACGAGGTCCTTGCGGCGCCCGTCATACGGCGTGGCGGAGATGATGATTGAGACGGCTGGGTCGGACTCGGTCGCGACCTTCAGCATGTTCGCGAGGCTCTCCTTCGTCTGCTCGGACTTCGCCGCGACGGAATCGGAGACGAGGTTGAAGTTGCGCAGCCAGATGACGCGCTTGCCGCCGAACATCGACAAGGTCTTCACCGACTCCGCGAACTGCAGCTCGAGCGTCAGGGCGTCGTCGACCCGCAGGATCTGCCCCGAGATGACTTCGGCTTCGGCGTCGGCCCCGGCGGCCTTCTTCGCCTTCTCGAAGCAGGCACGACCGTCCTGATCGACGAGGTATTCGTCCTTACCAGCGATGATGGCGAGATAACCGGGCACGCGCCTAATCTCCCGCCCTCTCCCCTCGTGGCAATCCTTTGTGCGTGCGGCCTGAAGCCGCACGCAGGGACAGAGCTAGGTCTAGGGCTAGGAAAGACAGTGCTCCGAGGGGAGACGGGGAACCGGGAAAAGCTTCGGTTCTGCTTCGGGTAGGGCGGCCATTGCCATGGCCGCCGCTCGCAGAGGTAACTGCGGGTCGCCAGGCGAGTTTACCGACCATTCCAAGATCCGTCCGCCAACGGACCTGATGGCAATCACGTCCCTACCTAGAACCAACTATGTCGTGACGCGGTCCCGACCCTACCCCTGCGTCTCGTCCATTCAGCCCTCCGTTCAGTCCTCAACGCAGAACTCTACTCAGTCCTCTATAAATTACCCAACCCAAGCCCTGCGCCTCGGCAGGCTACGCCTGCCGTCAAGCCCCGTGGATCAGGTCTTCGACGCGGTACTTGTTCAGCTTCCGGCGCATGAAGTCCAAGGCGGTGTTCACGGCCCGCTGCTTGACCTGCCGACGGTCGCCAGGAAGGGACACGCGACGGGACCAGACGCCGGTCGGCGAAGCATAGCCCAGATAGACGGTGCCCACCGGATCGGCGTCGGTCCCGCCGCCGGGGCCGGCATAACCGGTGACGGAGATGGCGTAATCGGAGCCGAACTTCTCGATGGCGCTGGTGGCCATGGCCGCGGCGCATTCGGCCGAGACCGCACCGTGCTGGGCGATCAGGCACTCGGGGATGCCGAGCAAGTTCACCTTGGCGTCGTTGGCGTAGCAGACCGCCGAACCGGCGAAGACCTTGGAGGAACCCGGGACGTCGGTGAAAGCATTGGCCAGTAGGCCGCCAGTACAGGACTCGGCGAGGGCGACCGTCTTCTCGAGGCTGCGCAGCTGCTCGACGACGAGCGTCGCGAGGCAGGCGTGACCGGTGCAGACGAAGTCATGCCCGACGGCATCGCGGACCTGGCGGGCGACCTCGCAAAGCTCATCGGCGGTGAAACCGCTGCCGGCGGATGAGATGCGCGCATCGACCACGCCGGTATGCGTGCCGAACGAAAGCGCCATGCCCGGCTTGAGGAAAGGACGGACGATGGCTTCGAGGGGGACGGCGCCGATGCCGAAGGTGCGCACCTGGACATAGGCCTCGCCTTGGCAGGCGCAGCCGACGTCACGCAGCCGCGGCACGACTTCCTCTTCGAACATCGGACGCAGCTCGAGCGTCGGTCCAGGCAACATCACGAGGGCCTTGCCGTCGCGGTGATAGAAGACCCCGGGGGCGGTGCCGCGCGGATTCGGCAACGCATCACCGCCGACCGGGACAAAGCACTGGCTGAGGTCGGCGTCCGAAAGTTTGCGTCCGATAAGCTTGAAGCGCTCGCGCAGCGCCTTCTCGGCGGACGGGACGTGCTCGAGCTTGAGACCGAGCGCGGAGGCCACGGCGGCGCGGGTGTGGTCGTCGGAAGTCGGGCCGATGCCGCCGGTCGTGACGATGAGGTCGTAGGCGCCCCAGGCTTCGCCGACCACACGGGCGATTTCGGCGGCGTTGTCACGGACCACGACGGAGCGGGTGATCGGCAGGCCGCGGCGCGCGAGATGCTCGCCCAGCCAAAGCAGATGACCGTTCTCGCGGATGCCATCCAACAGCTCGTCGCCCACGTTGATGACGAGGACCTGACGGGGTTGGCTGTTGCAGGAAAGCATTTGCGGAGTTGGGGCGACTGAGCAGGATTAACGACCCAGGCCCAAAATGCAAACCGACCGGGAAGAACTTTCGCCCAAGGCCAAGGCCCGGCGTGCCCCCCATACCCCGGGCGTCTACCTGATGAAAGACGCCGCCGGGCTGGTCGTCTACGTAGGCAAGGCCAAGGACCTGAAGAAGCGCCTAGCCTCCTATTTCGTACCCCGCCAGCGGATGACCCCCAAGGTCGCGGCCATGATGGACACGGTGGCCGACATGGAATGGCACGAGGTCCGGTCCGAGACCGAGGCCCTCCTTTTAGAGGGCAAACTGATCAAACGCTGGCGCCCCCGCTGGAACATCCTCTTCCGCGACGATAAGCAGTTCCCCCAGGTCCGGGTCGACCTCGCCGACGCCCTCCCGAAGTTCCGCATCGTCCGCGCCCGCACGACCGAGGCCTGCCGCTACTTCGGCCCTTTCCCCCACCAGCAGGCCGTCCGCCGCACGCTGAACGAGATGCGCAAGAAGTTCGGCATCCTCCTCGCTGACAGCACGCCGACCGCGCAGCCCGACGGGACGTGGAAACTTTACGACGACGCGCGCTCCGAGATCCAGAAACACGCCAACGTGGTGACGACGGAGGAATACGCCGCCCGCGTGACCGAGGCCTGCGCCTTCCTCGAAGGTAAGGTCGAGAGCTGGGGCGAACAGGTCGAGGCCGACATGCGCAAGGCCGCCGCCGACCGTGACTACGAGAAAGCCGCGAGCTTGCGCGACCTCCTCGACGCGCTGAAGCGCACGACGGAAAAGTCCCGCCGCTTCCTCCGCGACAACCCCCTGCCCCGCCGCGACGAAGCCGGCGCCCTGACCTCTCTTGCCGCCGCGCTTGGGCTGGAACGCCCGCCCGCCACGGCGGAGTGCTTCGACATCTCGCACATCTCCGGCACGCTCGCCGTCGCCTCGATGGTACGCTTCGTCGACGGTCAGGCCGACAAGTCCGGCTACCGCCGCTTCAAGATCAAGTCCTTCGAAGGCAACGACGACTTCCGCTCGATGCAGGAAGTGGTCGGCCGCCGCTACACCCGTCTGCACGAAGAGCACCGCGCGTTCCCCGAACTGGTCATCATCGACGGCGGCCTCGGCCAGGTCGGCGCCGCCCTCGCCGCCTTCAAGGAACACGACCTCGCCCCGCCGCCGCTCATCGGCCTCGCCAAGCGCGAAGAGACCATCGTCTTCCCCGACGGACGCGAACTGAAGTTGCCGCGGCACGACGTCGGCCTCGCGCTGCTCATGCGCATCCGCGACGAAGCCCACCGGTTCGCCAACGACTTCAACGCCGAGCTCCGCAGCCGCAAGCTACGCGAATCGCTGCTCGACGAGATGCCGGGCCTCGGGCCGAAGCGCAAAGACGCCCTGCTTGCACACTTCGGCAGTATCCAGAAACTGCGCAAGGCCACCGCCGCAGAAATCGCGGAAGTCGCCGGACTCAGCGATAAGCTCGCCGGCGAAGTGAAAGCGTATTTGGAAGCGAGAGGCTAAGGGTTAAATACCCCCGCAAATCATCCGGTCTCCGGTTTCCCTTTGAGTTGTGAATCTCTGCCTTGGGTAGGGGCGCCACTGCGTGGCGTCCGTTCGCAAGGTAGGGCCGAGCATCCCTGCTCGGCCACGGCCGACCAAGGATGGTCGGCCCTACCTCGAGACACGCGGATGCGATGTCATCGCATCCCTACCCATTGCCTCTCATCAATTCAGTCCTCTACTCAGCCCTCCATTCAGTCCTCAACGCAGCCCTCTACTCAGTCCCTACCTCTTCACCGCCATCTCGCGCTCCACCAAGTCCGCCACGCGATCGGCGCCACCGGCATCGCCGAGTCCGTCGACGGAAGCTTTCCACTTCTTCCACAGGGCCCAGTCGCCGGTGAAGGCTTCGGAAATGATCGCCCGTGCGGAGGCCGGAGTCAGGCCGTAGGCGCCAGCATCGTGTTCGGCGATGAGGCGGCCGTTACCGGCTTCCTGGCCCGGGATGACCTGCGTGATGATCATCGGCACGCCGGCCGCGACGCACTCATGCGTGGTGGCTCCGCCAGCCTTGCTGACGACGAGGTGGCTCGAAAGCATGAGCGAAGGGATCCGATCGGTCCAGCCGAGCACTTCGGCGCGCCCGTCGACCGCGCGCTCGACCGCTTCCTTGAAGGACGCATCCTTGCCCACGGTGATCGTGAGCTCGAGCCCGAGCGTGGAAAGAGCCGAGGCGAGTTCGACCGCGTCGCGCTTGCCGGGATTGAGCATCACGAGCACGCGGGGTCGTTCGCCGGCCTTGGCCGAAGAACGCGGGGCGAGGCGCGAGGAAACCGGGAAGCCGTAAGGCAGGACCTTGGCGGCCGGCACGCCCTGGCGGATCATGACGTCGGCGGTGGCCTGGTTCGGGGTGACGAACCAGTCGGAGTGCGCGCGATGCCAGGCGCGGTTGACCGAGATGGAATCCGTGACGACGGTGATCAGGCGCGGGCGGGCGGGGTCGTCGCGATGCCAGCGACGGGCCATCATGTAGTTATAGAGCGGGTAGGCCGAGACGACGACCGGGGGGCGGGTCGCGTCGAGCATCTCGTTGAGCGTCTTCTCGACCGGACGTACGAACGGGAGGGAAGCGCGGACGAGCGGCAGGCGGTCGAGCGCGGTATACATGCAACCCCACAGGCGTGGATACTTATTAGCGACGCCGATATAGCTATCGCGCTGGCTCTTGGCCTTCTCGGCGCCGTACGCCTCCAAGAAGAGGTCGTGGAGCTCGCCGTTCAGGCCGGGCTTGCGGCCGAGGGCCTCGATGATGGAACGCGCGGCCGCGTTATGCCCTTCGCCGAAGCCTGCCGTCAGGACGGGGATGACGCTCATCAGGCGACGAACGAGATCGTGGCGTTGGCCTCACCGGCGGGGGCGGGCGAACCGCCCTTGGCGGCCTCGAAGGCGGCGCGGCGTTCGGCGATGCGCTGAAGGAGCTCCGGACGTTCGACCACGCGGATGCGGCCGTCGTCTTCCTCGACCACCGCGGTCATGGATTCGACCCAGTCGCCGGAGTTGATGTAGCGGACGTTGCCGATCATGCGGTCCTCGGCCTTGTGGATATGGCCGCACATCACGCCCTCGCAGCCGCGGCGCGCGGCCAGAGTCTGGAGGTGTTCTTCGAAACTCGAGATGAAGCTGACGGCGGACTTGACCTTGGCCTTGATGGCCTGGGAGAGGGAGAAGTACTCCTTGCCGCGCCAGGCGCGCCACTTGTTGTAGACGCGATTCAGGTCGAGGAGGACCTGGTAGCTGATGTCGCCGATGACGGCGAGCCAGCGCATCTTCACGGTGACGGCGTCAAACGCGTCGCCATGGATGCAGAGGTACTTGCGACCATCCTGCGCGACGTGGATGTGCTCCTCGGCGAGCTCGATGCGGTCGAGGACGAGCGGGATCAGGCGGCGGATGAAGTCGTCATGGTTGCCGCGCAGGTAGACGACTTTCGTGCCGTCCTTCTCCGCCATCTTCATGATGCGACGGACGACGGCCGTATGGGCCGGAGACCAGTGGTTCTTCCGCTGGAGCGACCAGAGGTCGATGATGTCGCCGTTCAGGATGAGCTTGTCGCAGCGGATTCCGCGGAGCACGTCGAGCAGCTCGCGCGCTTGGGCGTCCTTGGTGCCCAGATGCAGGTCGGACAGGATCAACGTCCGGAAATGGATCTTATGCTGCCCAGGGACCTTGGTGGTTTCTTCCATGGGATCAAAGATTACGTGACGATGGTGTCAGTCCTGCGTCAGGTGCGTCTTATTAAGGAAACAGAGAGAAGGTATTGGCGGTTAGCGGATAGCGGTTGGGAAGACACAAAGCGCCAAAGGGTGATCGGGAAAGATGCGGGGATCTGCCTCGGGTAGGGCGGTCATTGCCATGACCGCCGTTCGCAGGGTCGCATGCTAAGAGCCGGGCCAAGCTACCAACCGTTCCAAGATGCGTTCGCCCACGGACGTGATGGCAATCACGTCCCTACCCGCTACCTCTCCTCCATTCAGTCCTCCCCTCCCCCTCCGTCACACAATCGTAACAATCATAAAGGCCTGATGTTACAATTGTTACGGAATGGTGTCGAACTGGGCTTGCCCCCTTCCCCTGACCCCACCTTGAAACTGACGCACCCAACCACCCATGAAAGACTTCCTCAAGAAGGTCCTCGGTAAGGATGAAAAGTTCTACGAACTCCTCGAAGCCAGCGCCGACGAAGCGCAGAAGAGCGCGAAGTCGCTCTCGAAGCTCTACGCGAAGGTCGGCAAGCCCGACTTCGAGCAATGCTTCACCGAGCTCGTTGTCGCGCGCCGGGTCGACAAGCGCATCGGCCTCTCGATCACCCAGGAACTCTGCCAGACCTTCGTGACCCCGCTCGAGCGCGAGGACATCGAAGCCCTTGCCAACGCCCTCTATAAGATCCCGAAGACCTGCGAGAAGATCGGCGAACGCCTCGCCATCTGCCCCTCCCAGTTCTCGACCGACATCGTCGACAAGCAGGTACGCATGCTCGAGCAGGCCACCGAAGTCACCGCCTCCCTCGTCCGCAAGCTGCGTAAGCTCTCAAACGTCGAGGAGATCCAGGACGACTACGAGACCCTGCAGACGATCGAAGGCGACGCCGACCGCCTGATGGTGGGCCTCCTCCGCGACCTCTACCAGGGCAACGTCGACGCCAAGGAAGTCGTCGTCCTCAAGGACATCTACGAGCTCCTCGAGCGCGCGATCGACCATTGCCGCGATGCCGGCAAGGTCGTGTTCCAGATCGCCCTCAAGTACGCCTAAGCCCACGCCCCGCCTCCGGCCATGGATCCCTTCCTGCTGATGGTGTTGGTCATCGTGGTGGCCGTGGTGTTCGAGTACATCAACGGCTTCCACGACGCGGCTAACGCCATCGCGACCGTCGTCTCGACGCGCGTCCTGACGCCCCGCCAGGCGATCATGCTCGCGGCCGTCACCAACCTCATCGGCGCCTTCTGGGGCACCGCCGTGGCGAAGACGATCTACTCTGGCTACATCAATGTCTCGGCCGAATTCCAAGTCGCGCAGCTGGCCATCGCCTGCGGCCTGATGGGCGGCATCGTCTGGAACCTCCTGACCTGGTGGTTCGGCATCCCGTCCAGCTCCTCGCACGCGCTCGTGGGCGGCCTCTGCGGCGGCGTCCTCGGCCAGTCCCACCTCGAGTGGGGCCGCCTGATCTGGTCCGCGACGGACGCCTCCGGCAAGACGGTCGGTCTCTGGCCGAAGCTGATCAAGCCGATGCTCATCTCGCCGTTCATCGGCTTCACGCTCGGCGTCATCTTCATGGCCCTGCTCACGATCGTCATCGTGCGCTTCGCGATGCGCCCGAGCAAGGTGCAGAAATCCTTCGGCAAGCTGCAGCTGCTCTCGGCCGGCATGATGGGCTTCTCGCACGGCTCCAACGACGCCCAGAAGACCGTCGGCATCATCACCTTCGCCCTCATCGTCGGCGCGACCTCCGGCGCCTTCGAGCCCGCTCACGCCCCCGCCTGGGCGGCGTCCCTGAAACCGACGCTCAACGCCAAGGGCGTCGTCGACCACGCTCCCTATTGGGTGATCGTGCTCTGCGCGATCACGATGGCGGCGGGCACGGCCGCCGGCGGCTGGAAGATCATCCGCACGATGGGCCATAAGATGGTCAAGCTACAGCCGGTCCACGGCTTCGCTGCCGAGACCGCCGCAGCGATCACGATCCACGGCGCGTCCGAAATGGGCATCCCGCTTTCTACGACGCACGTCATCTCGACCTCGATTCTAGGCGTCGGCGCGACCAAGCG
>CAIXQT010000381.1 GCA_903921665.1 uncultured Opitutia bacterium | reverse complement strand
GTCGACCTTGCCGATCTGCTTCATGCGCTTCTTACCCTCCTTCTGCTTGTCGAGGAGCTTGCGCTTACGGGAGATGTCGCCGCCATAGCACTTCGCGGTCACGTCCTTGCCGACGGAGCCGATGGTCTCGCGGGCGATGACCTTGGAGCCGACGGCCGCCTGGATGGCGATCTTGAAGAGCTGGCGCGGAAGGAGTTCCTTGAGCTTCTCGCAGAGCGCGCGGCCGCGGCCTTCGGCCTTGGAGGCGTGCACGATGGACGAGAAGGCGTCGACCGGCTCCTCGTTGACGCGGATATCCATCTTCACGAGGTCCGAGGTGACGTATTCGCCGAGCTCGTAGTCCATCGAACCGTAACCGCGGGTGATGGACTTCATGCGGTCATTGAAGTCGACGAGGATCTCGTTGAGCGGCAGGAGGCAGACGAGGACGACACGGTCGCCGTCGATGGTCTCGGTGCGTTCGCAGATGCCGCGCTTCTCCTGGACGAGCGTCAGCATATCACCGATCGAGGTGCCCGGGATATGGATGTTGGCGCGGATCGTCGGCTCCTCGATATGCTCGATGGCGGAGGGATCCGGCATGGCCACGGGATTGTCGAGGATATGCTCCACGCCGTCGGTGGTGTAGACCTTATAGACGACCGACGGGTAGGTCGAAAGGATGTCGAGGTCGTACTCGCGACGGAGACGTTCCTGGACGATCTCCATGTGCAGGAGGCCGAGGAAGCCGCAGCGGAAACCGAAGCCCAACGCGGTCGAACTCTCGGCGGTGTAGGTCAGCGAAGAGTCGTTGATCGCCAGCTTGGCGAGCGAGGTCTTGAGCTTCTCGTAGTCGGCCGTGTCGAGCGGATAGATGCCGCTGAACACCATCGGACTGACTTCCTTGAAGCCCGGGACGGGCTCCTTGGCGGGGTCGCTGGCGAGGGTGATCGTGTCGCCGACCTTAACGTCCGCCACTTCGCGGATGTTGATGACGATGTAACCGACGGAGCCAGGGCCGAGTTCATCCTGGGGCTTCATCTTCGGTGAGAAGACGCCGACTTCCTTGATGACGGAACGGACGCCGTTGAACATCAGCTCGATCGTCTGGCCGGCCTTGAAGGTGCCCGAGAAGACGCGGACGTAGCTGATGACGCCCTTGTAGGAGTCGAAGAGGGAATCGAAGACCAGCGCGCGGTGCTGCGGGTAGTCGGACCAGCGGGGCGGCGGGACGCGCTTGATGATCGCGGCGAAGATCTCGTCGATGCCGATGCCGGACTTGCCCGAGGCGAGGACGGCGTCCTGCGCGGGGATGGTGAGGATGTCCTCGACCTGGCGGCGGGCTTCCTCCGGGCGGGCGCTCGGAAGGTCGACCTTGTTGATGACTGGGACGATCTCGAGGCCCTGGTTCATCGCGAGGGTGGCGTTGGCGACCGTCTGGGCTTCCACGCCTTGGGACGCGTCGATCAGGAGCACCGCGCCTTCGCAGGCGGCGAGAGAGCGCGAGACTTCGTAGGCGAAGTCGACGTGTCCCGGGGTGTCGATGAGGTTGAGGATATACTGCTTACCGTCCGGCGCGGTGAAGTTCATCGTCACCGGATG
>CAIXQT010000380.1 GCA_903921665.1 uncultured Opitutia bacterium | reverse complement strand
CGCGGACCTTGGTGAGCTTGGCGCGGATCTCGAGGGTGTCGCCCGGCGTGACCGCCTTGCGGAACTTCACCTTGTCGGCGCTCATGAAGAACACGACTTTCGGGGCTTCGTCGGCGGCGCCACGGCGCAGCATGATGAGTCCGGCGGCCTGCGCCATCGCCTCGATCTGCAGGACGCCCGGCATGACCGGCTGGCCGGGGAAGTGGCCTTGGAAGTAAGGTTCGTTGATCGTGACGTTCTTGATTGCGACAAGGGAGTCGTCGTTGAGCTCGACCACGCGGTCGACCATCACGAACGGATAACGATGGGGCAGGGCGTTGAGGATCTGGCGGATGTCCAGGGCCGAGCCAGCCGGGGCCGTCGGTGCTTCGACTTTCGGGCCGGCGGGGGCGGCCTTGGCCTTCGGGGCCTTGGATTCCTGCCACTGCTTGCGGACGGCCGCGGCGAGGCGGGCGTTGAGCGCATGGCCGGGGCGGACGGCGATGATGTGGGCCTTGAGGCGGATCCCGGCGAGGACGATGTCGCCGACGATATCGAGGATCTTATGACGGACGAGCTCGTCCTTGAAGCGCAGGGGTTCCTTGCTGACGATCTTGTCGCCCTTGAGGATGATCGCCGAGTCGAGCGTGCCGCCTTTGATCAGCCCCTTCTCGATGAGTCCTTCGATGTCTTCGTAGATCGTGAACGTGCGGGCCGGCGCGATCTGCGCCTCGTAGGTCTCGGCGTCGATGTCGATCGTGAGGTGCTGCGTATGGATGCCACGGTCGTCGGCGGACGTGCAAGTGATGCGCAGGCCGTCGAAGGGCAGGGCGATGATGGAGCGGCTACCCTCGTTGATCGTGATCGGGTGCGTGAGCGTGAACGTCTCGCGCTGGGCTTCCTGTTCGACGACGCCGCACTGGTGGATGAGCGTGGTGAAGGGGCGGGCGGAACCATCGACGATGGGCGGTTCGGAGGCGTCGAGTTCGATGATGGCGTTGTCCACGGCCATGCCGCTGAGCGCCGAGAGCACGTGTTCGATCGTGTGCAGCTTGACGGCGTCGGAGGAGACGGTCGTCTTGCGCTCCAGTTCGGTGATCATCTCGGACACGGGGCGAACCTCAGGCTTTCCGAAAAGGTCGATGCGACGGAAGACCAGGCCGGAGTCGGGGGCACCCGGTTTCAGGGTCAAGGTGACGTCCTGACCGGTGTGGAGGGCTTTGCCCTTTACGGAGGCTTCTTTGCCAAGGGTGCGCTGTTTCATGCCGTTCACACAGTTATTCACACCCCCCTCCCTCTGTAAAGGCCTACTTTCGAGGGGTTTGGGCTGGAATTCACGAGTAAGGGGTAGGGGTGGGGATAGGGGTAGGGGTTAGCAGAAATAGGGCTAGGGCTGGGGCCAGGGCTAGGGCTCGGAAGGGCGATGCCGATGAACGATGGATGATGAAAGATGAGGGATGATGGCTGGACCCATTTCCTATCCTCCATCGTCCACCTTTCATCGGCTGTCTCCATTCGCCTGACGCCGTTCTGGCCCTGTCTCTGGCCCTAGCTCTAGCCCTCGCAGTGATGTTCATCGCTGCGTTCACTTGTTCACACGGGGTCGCCGTTCCTTGACACTTCGCAGCGCCGGGCAAATCGTCCGCCCGTGCTGCTGGTCATCGATAACTACGATTCGTTCACCTATAACCTGGTCCAATACTTCGGGCAGTTGGGCGTGGAGCAGAAGGTGTACCGTAACGACCAAATCACCGTCGAGGAAGCGCTCGCGCTCAATCCCGACCGCGTGATGATCTCGCCTGGTCCGTGCTCTCCCGCCGAAGCCGGCGTCTCGTGCGCGATGATCAAGGCCTTCGCCGGGAAGAAGCCAATCCTTGGCGTCTGCCTCGGCCATCAGGCCATCGGCCATGCCTACGGCGGCAACGTCATCCGCGCCCCGCACCTGATGCATGGCAAGACCTCGCCGGTGTTTCATAACAACACCGACGTCTTCAAAGGCCTGCCTTCTCCGTTCGCCGCGACCCGCTACCACTCGCTGGTCGTCGAGCGGTCCACTTTCCCCGCCGCCCTCGAGGTGACGGCCTGGACCGAAGACGGTCTCGTGATGGGCCTGCGCCATCGCGAGCTCCCGATCTGGGGCGTCCAGTTCCATCCGGAGTCCTTCGCCACCGAGCACGGACTCCAGCTCCTCGGGAACTTCCTGAAGCTCTGAGCGATGTTCTGCCCCCGCTGCAATCACGAGGATACGAAGGTCCTGGAGACCCGCCTCGGGAAGGGTAACCATTCCATCCGCCGCCGCCGCGAGTGCCTGGCGTGCGACCACCGCTTCAGTACGATCGAAGAAATCGTGCGCGAAGGCATGGTCGTCGTGAAGCGCAACGGCGCCCGCGAGGAGTTCGACATCGGTAAGATCGCCTCCGGCGTCCGTAAGGCCACGGATAAGCGCCCCATCGAACTCGAGCGCATCAACCTGATGATCTCCGAGATCGTCGAGAACCTGCAGGTCAAGTTCGGCGACGAGGTCCCCTCCAGCGCCATCGGCGAGGAGATCATGGCCCGCCTCCAGGCGGTCGACCAGATCGCCTATGTCCGCTTCGCCAGCGTCTATCGCGAATTCCGCGACATCGACGAGCTCGCCAAGGCCATCGACCAGCTCCGCAAGGGAGGAAAGATCAAGTGACCGCCGCGCTGCCCAAGTCGATCCGCCTTCGCACGCTCAACGCGCTGCTGGCTTCGATGGTGGGCACCGCGCCCCAACTGCGCAGCGACGTCGACGCCGTGCTACGCGTCTTCGAGGCCGATGACGAGACCGACCCTCGTCTCAACGCCACGGACCTCGCCGCCGCGGCCGCGCAGATCTTCCGCCTGCTTTCTCCCGACCGCCCCGTGCCGACCGTCGCGGTGCTCGACCATCGCGCCGATCCTTTCGACGCCCTCTGGGCCAATGAACGCGTGGAAGCCGCCTTGGCCACGACCGGCGAAGCCGCCGACGTCCTCTTCTGGGTCGTGGGACTCCAGGATCAGTATCTCGCCGGTACCCGCGCCCGTTCGACCCGCTGGCGTACCGCCTACGACGAAGCAGTGGACACGGTGCAGGGCCTTGTCGCCCGCCAGGCCGGGCGTCGCCGCGTGACGGTCGTCGTCCTCTGACTTTCCATGAGCGCCCCGAAGACGCTGTTCCAGAAGATCGCCGACAAGGAGATTCCCGCGAAGCTCATCCATGAGGATGCCGTGTGCGTGGCCTTCCATGATATCGCTCCGCAGGCTCCGACGCATGTCCTGATCGTCCCTCGTAAGCCCATCCCGCGCGTCGCCGAAGCTTCCTCCGAAGATCAGGCCGCCCTCGGGCATCTGCTGCTCGTGGCCGGTCAGCTTTCCCGTCAGCTCGGCTTGGCCAAGGGTTTCCGGGTCGTGATCAACAACGGTCCCGACGGCGGCGAGACGGTCCCGCACCTCCACGTTCATCTGCTGGGTGGACGCGCCCTCGATTGGCCGCCAGGCTGAGGTCATGAGCGCGTCCGAACCCTGCCTCGTCCTCGACGGCTCCGCCCGCGCCGGAATCCGGGTGGGAGTTCTCTCGGGCGGGCGTTGGGTGGGGCAGGGCATCTCGCCGGATGGCGCCTTGGAAGGCCTCTTCGGTTGCGTCGAAACCGCTTTGGCCGAAGCCAGGCTGAAGCTCGGCGATATCCGTTCTTTCGCGCTGTGCGTCGGTCCCGGCTCCGTGCTCGGCATCCGCATCGCTGCGCTCGCCGTCCGTTCGTGGTCCGCGCTCGAACCGCGTCCGATCTTCGTCTGGGAATCCCTTGCCGGTCTTGCTCGCTCCGCGCTCGCCGCCGGCGAGAAAGGTCCGTTCCTTGTCGCCGCCGAATCCCGCCTGAAACGCTGGCATGCGCTCGAGGTGGCCGCCGACGGCTCCCTTGGCGTGCCATTCGAAGCCGAGGCCGTGGAACTTAACGCTTCGGGCCGTCGCGTGCTCGCCTCGAGCGAAGCCGCGCCCGGCGTGCTGACGACGCATGTCGCCGTCGCCCATCCTTGGTCGGCCTTGCCGGTCTTTTTCGCTCAGCCTGGTTTCCTGCGCGAAGAGCCGCGCCCCGATGCGTTGAACGTCGCCAACGATTTTGCGACCTGGTCCGGGGAGCGCCACCGCTCATGAGCGCTTCGTCGAACAGCTCCGCCGCGCGCGCCTGGGTCGAGATCGACCTGCCGGCCATCGATCGCAACGTCGGTCGCATCAAGCAGGCCCTCCCTCCGCATGTGCGTTACGTCGCGGTGGTGAAGGCCAATGCTTATGGTCACGGCATGCCCGAGGTGGCCACGCGCCTCCTGCAGGCCGGGGTGGACTGCTTCGCCGTGGCGAACGTCGCCGAAGCCGCCATGCTCCGTGAGATCGGCCATGACGCCGATATCTTGTTGCTGAGTCCGACCTTGCCGAGTGAGCTCCCGCGGGCGCTGGCCTTAGGGCTCGATATCACGCTGAATTCCTTGGCCGAAGCGCAGGCCCTTGCCGCGTCGGCGGAGAAGTCCGGCCTCAAGGCGAAGGTGCATGTCAAGGTCGATACCGGCATGGGTCGCGCCGGCGTCTGGCATGAACAGGCAGATGCGCTCTTCACCTTCGTCCGGTCGGAGTCCCGTTTCGAGTGGCGCGGTGTCTATACGCACTTTTCCGACGCCGACAGCGATGCGGCTTACACCGCCGGACAGCGCGCGATCTTTCTTAAGCTGCTTGAGCGGATTCCGGCCGCCGTGCGCGCCGGATTGATGATCCATGCCGATAACAGCGCCGGCCTCGAGAGCTTCTCCGCCTCAGCTCCGTTCAACGCCGTGCGCGTCGGGCTGATGCAGTACGGCCTTCCGCCGTCCTCGGGATCGTTCCTGGCCAGCCTGCGTCCGGAGCCCGTGCTTTCCTTCCATGCAAGGGTTGTCCTCGTCAAGGACCTGCCAGCGGGTACTGCGGTCAGCTATAACCGCACCAACACGCTGACGCGTCCGACTCGCGTGGCCATCGTGGCCGTGGGGTATGGCGACGGCGTCCCGACGGCCGCCAGCAATCGCGGCCAATTCCTCGTCCGCGGCCAGCGTTGCCCGATCCTCGGCCGCGTGACCATGGATCAAACCATTGTCGACGTGACGGACGTCGCCGGCGCTGCCGTCGGCGATATCGCCACGATTCTCGGGGCGCAAGGGGCCGATCGCATCACCGTAGCGGAGTTCTGCGCCTGGTCGGACTGCATCCCTTGGGAGGCGCTCTGCACGCTCACCCAGCGGGTGCAACGGGTCTACCGTACCGACCGGACCTAAGCTCAGGCGGCCTTCTTCGGGTCGGCCTTGGGCTTCTCTTCCTTCTTGGGGTCCTTCGGCTTATCGCCCGGCTTTGCGACGGGGATGGCGGCTTCCTCCATCGCATCCTTGAACTCGGGGCTACCCATGGGGCCGCTGTAGATGACGACTTTCTTGGAGTTGAGGACGTAGCAATAGGGAATCATCGGCGCCGACTTCGGGGGTGACTTGCGCAGGCCTGCGACGATCGTGTAAGGGACATCCATGCTCTTGATTTGTTTTTCAAGCTCGAGGAGTTCCTTGTTGTTCATGTTGAGGCTCGAGGTCTCGACCGCGATGGGGAAGACCTTACCTTCCGTTGCATCGACGGCTTTTTTTAGGCGCTCGAAGACGGACTCAGGGTGCCAATCCTTGTGACGGTACCAAATGCAGATGATGATGCCCTTATCCTTTAGGGCCATTTCAGTCATGGTCGGCCCGGAGATTACTTTGCCTAGGTCGAAGTCCCCCATGTCATACTTCTTGGCCTTTTTCTCGGCGGCCATTGCGATGAACGGTGCGAGGAGGAGGAGTAGATACTTCATAGGTTAAAAGGTGCTTACGGCCCCCCTGATGGCAATTCAGTATTGCCTAGGGACATGGGCCCAGGTTTCTGCCATATCAACGTAAAATCATGGCCTTTCGGCCCGGATTTCACGCCGGATGTCACGGAAAAGGCCATACGCTATGACGGCCGCTACGAGCGCGACATGGCTTAGCAAGGTCTTGAGTGGGATGACCGAGAGGTTGCCGAGCAGGAAATAGGGAAGGTAGCCAGCGAAGCTCCAGAGCGCCGTGCTGATCGCGGTGCTGTCCATCGGGAGAGACGGGCGGAAGAGCATCAGGAGGATCCAGCCGGCTGCGCCTGAGGCCAAGAGGTGTAGCTGCGGCGAAGTCAGGAGAGCCAGCTCGTCGGGGAGGAACTGTGCCAATATCGCGAGCAGGAAGAGGGTCGAACTGAGCGCGCGGATCGACGCCTCGAGTCCGCTCCGTTCGCGGGACGGGAGCAGCTGTTCGCCGCCGAAGCCAGAGGAGGTGGCTGCCGCTCGGGGCTGGAAGCCGACGCCCCAGAGCAAGCAAACGAAGAGGAAGCGGATCATGCGATATGGCGGGGGAGGCGATGGCGGCGGAGACGTCCGACATCTGGGGGCACCGCTATGCTGTCCTTAGGCGCGGCGCAGGCAAGCCTCGCGGCTCAGGCAGGTCTTTGCATGTCGCGCCAAGTCCCGAGGAAGAAAGCCCAGCCGAAGAGGCAGAGGCTGAGCCACGTGCTTTCGGGGAGTTCTTTCTGGCTGAAGGCATATGCGGCGTAGGGCGTGAGCGCCCAGATGCCGACGCTGGTCGCCGTCCGGTCTCCGGGGATGTCTTTACGGAATAAAGTTAGGGGCTAGGCTACTTGAGCCGCCGGGGTTCCATGCGACCGGACTTCAGAAACCTACGGTGGCAAAGGGTGGTGTCAACCTCTCGCGCTAAGGGTTTTGGTAAGGGTCAGTTTACCCCCACCGTTAACCATACCGTTAAGGGGGGCGTTAACGGTGGGGTTAACCCTATTGATTGGGAAAACCGTTTTGCAATTATACCAGGTTAAGCCGGGTTGCCGTTTTAACCCTTTCGTCTTTCCCCCATAATAAATCCATGCACCCCCTAAACTATTGGCGTCGGCGTTTGCCGCGATCTAAGGTCTTAGAGTTGTTCAAACTCTGGTTAGCGGAAACCTCCGGCGCCAGGGCGGCCGAAATCTCCGGCGTGTCCAGGTTGACGGCCCTTCGGCATTACCGGCGTTTCCGGGCGTGCATAGCCATTAGCGCCCCGAAGATTGACCAGATCGGGGAAGCCGAGGTTGATGAATGTTATTTTGGCCTGGAGCAACGCAAAGGCGAAGGGGTAGGCCACAAGCGCGGCCGCAGCTACGAAGGCAAGGTAGTGGTCTTGGGGGCCGTAGATCGGCAGACCGGCCAAGGCGTCGCGGAGACTACATCCAGCATCAAGGCCCCCTCCCTGCTGTCATTTGTCGCACGAAAGGTAAGGGAAGGCTCCAAAGTCATTACCGACGGCTTTAAAGGCTATCTAGGGCTTGGGAAAATAGGCTTTAAACACTCCCAAGTTAACCACGCGAAAGGGATTTGGAAGCGCGGCGACGGTCACACGAACCGCGTTGAAAACCTATGGCGCCAGGTTCGCCGGAGGCTTACCTGTTACAACGGCGCCTTCCTGCGCTGGAAAGACCGGTTTAAGACGTTCCTCCGGGAAGCCGTGTTCTTCTTCAACTTCCGCGGAACGGCCGCCCGGACGGCCGCCCTGGGCGTTGACAGCCTGGGCAGCTAGTCCAGCCTTACCCTTGCCATGCAACCCGATCCTAACGAGATTCAGAAACTAACCGAGCGCGTCGATAAACTTGAAAAAACTGTGAGCGATTTAGTAGGTCGCTACGTTTTTTGGATGATCGCTCTAGGTGCGGTGTTGCTTTACTTGGTAGCCTTTACAGCCGGATTGAAGCACTAAGACTTATTCCGGTTTTGGTAATAGGTGTAAGCGGCGTAAATAAGTGCGCCAGGGATAATTACCTCTCTGAAAAAGTTAGAGGCTGATTCCTGCGCAGTCTTTCCGCTTTCAGCAAGTTTTGAGACGCTGTTAGAGACGGAAGAAAGGCCCCAGATACCGCCTAAGGCAATAGCCCCTTCAATCAGGTAAGGAATTCCAAAAATAATAGGTGCAGGCATAAGTTAGGATTTTTTAAGGGTTAGGAAATGGTAAGAAGTCAGCGCAAGAAGGCCAACAAGTCCGTAAGTGATGCCCTTAAGGATCATGGGATCCTGGGAACGCACCGGGTCGTTTTCATACTGAAGGCGCTTCTGCAGGATCTGGACGCCGAAGATCGCGGCGCCGGCCGCGATGGCCTTAAAGAGAATGGAGTCGGACATGATTAGACACCCAAGGGGAAGATTTTCCAGCCGCTGGCCTTATTCACTTCCTGGCCAACAGGGGCGTTGGGGTTTCCGGTGTTGTATTCGTAGCCGGGGAGCTGATTGGCAGGAACGTCTTTAGGTTCCTGCTTGGGCTTAGTGAAATAGCGGTAGAGCAACCAAGCACCGGCGCCATACATGGCGTATTTAAGGGCGTTGTTCATTAGTCCTGGGGGTTGAAAACTTCCTCAGCGGCGGCTTCAGCCTTTTTGCTAAGGACATAGTAGGCCACGGCGGCAAGGGCCGTCCAGAGGGCGAGTTTGTGGAGGTTAGGCATTGTTAGGAAATTTGCTTTGAGGGGCCCCGAAGAGGTTTGCTTCGTCGCGTTGCAGCTTGAGCCGGCCAAGGTAGAAGAGCGCGACGGCGCCGACTAGACCCCAACCGATCCAAACGGAATACACCGGGAGAAGGATGCCGGCTAAGACGCAGATAAGGCCGCCGGCAATCATGCCGAAACCAAGTCCGTTGGGGACGGCCGGGACGGCGCAACAGATCGCGCCGACGATGATAGCAATCGCTCCCCAGGCATTAAGGGAGCCGGCCGATTTAGTGGCGGCAATAGTCACCTGGGCTTGCTTGCTTACCGGGGCGACAATCGGGGCGACCATGCCCTGGACGCTCGCCGGGGCGAGTTCCTGCGGGGGTTGCGCTACCTGGATAGGGGCCGGGGCGAAAAGAGGCGCCGGGGCAATCGTGCAGCCGAAAAGGCTCAAGGTGAACATGAGAAGCGCCGCGGCGGTAGCCAGGGGCGCCCACTTCTCGATAATAAGGCAAAGGCGGCTCATTCAATTTCCTCTTTCTTCTTTCGGGTTAAGG
>CAIXQT010000379.1 GCA_903921665.1 uncultured Opitutia bacterium | reverse complement strand
GAATACCTCGCGCACCTGCCGCAAGGCCTGCGCAACCTGACGATCGCCGCCTCCCTCTGCGGGAAGCGACGACTCGCCAAGCTGGCGGAAGAACTCGCGGGCGCGCCGGCGAAGGTCAGCCGTTGACCTTGTCGTCGAGGAAGCGGACGACCTCGTCTTCGGTCATGCGCACCTGCTCCAGCGTGTCGCGGTCGCGGACCGTGACGCCGGCGCCCTTCTCGATGGTCTCGAAGTCGATCGTGATGCCGAACGGCGTGCCGATCTCGTCCTGGCGGCGGTAGCGGCGACCGATGGCGCCGGCGGCGTCGTAGAAGACGTTGTGGCGCTTCTTCAGGCGGCGGTAGAGGGCCTCGGCGCGTTCGACGAGCTCGGGCTTGTTCTTCACCAGCGGGAAGATCGCGGCCTTGAACGGGGCGACGCGGGCGGGCAGGCGCAGCACGACGCGCTTCTCGCCTTCGACTTCGTCCTCATGGTAAGCCGTGGTCAGGAGGGCGAGGAACACGCGGTCGACGCCGACGGAAGGCTCGATGACGTGCGGGATGTAGCGGGCCTTGGCCGCCTCGTCGAACCAGTCGAGCTTCTGGCCCGAGACGTTGCTGTGCTGCGTCAGGTCGACGTCGCCGCGCGCGGCGACGCCCTGGAGCTCCTGCACGCCGAAGGGGAACTCGAACATGATGTCAGTGGTGCCCTTCGAATAGTGGGCGAGCTTCTCCGTCGGGTGCGGGTAGAGGGAGAGCTTGGCGCGCGGGATGCCGATGGACTCAAACCAGGCCAGGCAGCCCTCGATCCAATCCTTATGCGCCGTGGCCCAGTCGGAGGACGGCGAGATGAAGTACTCGATCTCCATCTGCTCGAACTCGCGGGAGCGGAAGATGAAGTTGCGGGGGTTGATCTCGTTGCGGAAAGCCTTGCCGATCTGGGCGATGCCGAAAGGCAGCTTCACACGACCCGTGTCGACGACGTTCTTGAAGTTGATGAAGATGCCCTGAGCGGTCTCGGGACGGAGGTAAGCGGTGGCCGAAGCGTCCTGCATGGCGCCGACGTACGTCTGGAACATCATGTTGAACGAGCGGGGCGGCGTGAGCGAACCTGGCTTGCCCGTGGCAGGCGAAGGGATGAGCGCATGCTCCTCGGGCTTTGACTCGGTGTAATCCTTGAGCACGATCGGCTCGAGCGCGCCCTGCTTGGCGAGCTTGCGCTTCATGTCGTTGGCCATCTCTTCGGCCTTGGCCTGCATGCCGTCGTCCTCGAGGACGGAGACGTAGCCGATGACCTCGCCGGCGACGCGCACCGGCGCGAAGAACAGCTGGTCGGCACGGTAACGCATCTTCGACTCCTTGCAGTCGACGAGCGGGTCGGTGAAATTATCGATGTGTCCCGAGGCCTTCCAGGTGGTCGGGTGGTGGATGATCGAGGAGTCGAGGCCGACGATGTCGTCGCGGCGGTGGACGAAATCCTGCCACCAAGCCTGCTTGATGTTGTTCTTCAGCTCGACGCCGAGGGGGCCGTAATCGAAAAAGCCGTTGAAGCCGCCGTAGATGTCGGAAGAAGGGAAGACGAACCCGCGGCGCTTGCACAGGTTGATGATGGATTCCATCTTGTCGGTCGGGTCGGCCATGGCTGGTAAAGTCCCTCACCTATCCCCGCTACGGGGTCCCGCCGCAAGCCTGTTCCCTCAGCGGGGGCGGGGCTCGGTGGTCAGCCCGGCGGCCTTCTTGGACCAAGCCTTGGCCGCGGCGGAGACCGCGCGGAAGGCTTCGGCGAATTCGGCCGAAGCGGCGTTCATCCGCACGCCCGAGCCTTCGAGCGAGGCCGAAAAGGCGGCCAGCGCCACGCCCGCGTCGGCGAGGCTTACCTGGAGGAGAGCCAGCGACTCGTCGTCCATCTTGCGATCGGCCTGCGCCACCGCCTCGCGCAGGCGGCCGCAGGCGGCGATCAGACGGGAGCTCTGCGCGTCCAGCTTGCCATCGCCCGTCGCGGCGAGCACCGCGTCGGTACGGCGGACGATCATCGCGGAGAAACGGGCCGCGTGCTCGGGGTCGGTCGCCTCGTGGAAACGGTCGAGGTCACGCTCGAGGTCGGCCGCGATGCCGACCAGGTCCCGTTCGGCAAGGGACTCGAGCTGCTCGACGTAGCCGGCGATCTTGCTCTGGAAATGACTCTTGAGCGACGGGATCTCGTCGGCCGCCAAAGGCTCCGCCGGAGCGGGCGCGGTCGCATCCCAGATGAGTTCGACCTGCAACATGCCGGAAGCCGGACTCACCGCCACGAGACGCGCGCGCAGACCTTGGGCGACTTCGGCCTTCAGGCGATCTCCGCGCAGGCGGTCGGCGAAGCCGCGGTCTTCCAAGGTCTCCGGGTCGAGGCTGAGCCGGACGACCGGACGCAGCCGACCTTCCCTGTCGGTATCAAGGCCGATGGAACTTACCTGTCCCACGGTGACACCTTGCACGCGGACGGGAGTCCCGGAAGCGATGCCTTCGACGGAGAACGACGGGCGTACCCACACCGTCACCAGCGGCGCGGACCAGGCGCGCCACCACGAATAGGCCGACCAAAGCGTGGCCACGCCGAGCACGGCCAGCATCACGCCTCCGAGGGCGCGACGGCTCATCCGGCAGACTGCGGATAGCTGCCCAGCCACTTCACCACTTCGCAGCGACCCTTGAGTTCGGTGACGGCGGCCTGCACGGCCGCGGTGTCCCAGTGTCCCGGGAAATCGATGAAGAAGAGATACTCCCAGGCGCGGCGGTGGCTCGGGCGGGACTCGATGCGGATCAGGTTGATGCCGCGGTCGGAGAAGGCGGCCAGCGCCCCTTGCAGCGCGCCCGGCTCATGCTTGAGGGTGAGGACCACGCTCGTGACCTCGTCCTTCGCGCCGACGGTGTTCGCGGCCTTGGCGATGACGAAGAAGCGGGTGGCGTTGTCGCGGCGGTCCTGGATGCCGCGCGCGAGGATCGGCACGCCGCGGGATTCGGCGGCGGTGGCCGAGGCCACGGCGGCCTGCCCCTGAGGGTCGCGCGAGACGATCTCCACGGCGGCGGCGGTGCTGTCGGTCTCGACGAGCGCGGCACCCGGG
>CAIXQT010000378.1 GCA_903921665.1 uncultured Opitutia bacterium | reverse complement strand
CTGCGGATGGAGATGAAGCGGATGGGGAGGGAAGCACGATGAAAGCGACCAAGGAACAGATCATCGCAGAGGCGAACCGCCGCTGGGATGCCGAGCTTTGGCCGCGCCATAAGTCGGTGATCGATCATGTGATCGACATCATGTGCGAAAACTGGACCCCGCCAGAGCCTGTGGACCCGGACCTTATCGCGGTGCTGGAGTTTCTGTCCAAACGGCACCCCGGAAGCAATTATTACCACAGCGAAACCGCGAAGACTGATGCTCTGACCCAAACTTGCCTTGCCGCTTACAAGGCAGGCCGAGAGCAGGAGCGGGAGCGGGCTAAGGTGCTGGTGGAGTATGTGGAGGCGCTGGTTAACGGGTTCTTCCTCTACGCTGATTATCGGGAACAAGCCCAATCCACCCTCGCCAAATACCGGGGAGAGGCGTGATGACCAAGCCAGACGAGGCCCTGCTGTGGGCGAGGGAGCATTGGGCGACCACCTGCGATAAGGACGGCTTCACGGATGAAGCCGAAGCCTATCGGCGGGGCGTGTGCGATGAAACGCTTGCGACAGACGCCCTGTTTTACCGAGCCGGGGCCGCTGCATCGGAAGCGAGGATCAAGGCGCTGGAGTATGAAGTGCGGGAGTTGAAGGCGCAGAACTTCAGAATGCTGTCGCTGGAAGATCAAGCCCAAGCCAGAGACCGAGGAGAAGCGTGATGACCAAGCCAGACGAGGCCCTGCTGTGGGCGAGGGAACGAGCCGCGAAGTGGCAGGACGAAGGCGGCGGGCTCGCAGGCCCCAGCTATCGGAAAGGCAATCTTGACGGCCTCCTTGGAGAGGAGGTTGAGGGCTACCGAGCCGGGGCCGCTGCATCGGAGGCGAGGATCAAGGCGCTGGAGGCGAGAGTGGCGGAACTGGAGCGGCAGGTTAACACGCTGAGGCGCGTGGTGGGTGCTGACAAAATCGTCCCCTTGCGAGCCTATTACGAGCCTACCGATGAGGACCGCTACGGGTGGGGAGGCCAAGGATGACCTTTCCGGGCGACGTTCTCATAGGCCCCATCCTCCGCGCCATCGTCGGCCAGCCCAAGCCGCGCCGTGAGCCGATCAAGCTGCCAGACGACCGGGGCTATGGCGGGCCTGACAGGCGGTTCAATGGCTGGCCTCATAGCCACCAAGTCCTGATCGGTCGTTGCCCCTTCTGGCTGGTCTGCGTGCTTTCGGGCATTTCAGTGGGGTTTGTGTATTGCTTGCTTGCCACCGCTTTCCTTGAGGCTCTTCCCCGATGACACACCCGAAGGAACTGCAAGCCTATTACGAAGCCCGCGAAGGCTACGACACCGCTGAACGCCGATGGGGCAATTCGCTTCCCGACTCCGACGAAGAAACCATCTGGGCTGACCATTACGGCTGCTACAAGGTCGCCCGCTACAACGCCGTGAAGGCTGGCTATCTGCCCGAGACGCCGGAGTTCGGGTGACCGCCTTCGCCGTTCGCACCATCACCGATGCCGAGGCGGCTGAGAGGTGTCAGGCGGCCGTCTTACCCACTTCCCACTTGCCCCGCCGCCAGGTCAGATACTCGGCCATTTCCTCCAGATTGAAGAAGGGTTTGATGTACCGCGTCGGGTCGTCGGCATGATCGGGGTTGATCACCGCGCCCATGCTCCGCGCCCAATTGGTATCCTGAAAGCCCTTCTCGGCAGCGTAGTGGTCGAAGTCTTTGTAGGTCCCGAGCCGGAACCCATGACAAAGCCGGCGCGGGTCGTTGTGGAACACCGGGATATAGCCCGACGAATGCCTGTGTCCGCACATCAGGATGTGGTCCCGGAACCCGAACAGGGTTTCGCGGACGAGGGCATGGGCTGGGTTGAACTGCGATCCGCCGGGGAAGTCATGCCGCACGTGCATCAGGACCTCGGCACCTGACGGCAGGGCAAGGCGCAGGCGGGACGAGCCCATCTCGCGGATGCCGGGCAGCTTCATCAGCCGGTGGATGACCTCGGCAGGGTCGCCCTTCTCCGTGTTCCACAGGTCGTGATTGCCTTCTTTGTCCAGCAGCCAGGGCAGGGCCGTCATCAGCCATTCGATCAGCTTCAGGGCCTGCTTCGACGTGACCTCTTGGTCG
>CAIXQT010000377.1 GCA_903921665.1 uncultured Opitutia bacterium | reverse complement strand
CCCGTCTCGGTGACGTAGCGCGTCAGGGCCTCGGGTTCGGTGAAATCGAAGTCGAGGGGGTTGCGGGAGCGCTTGAGCTTACCTTCGGTGGTCATGGGAGGTTTGGAAGTAAGAGGAGCAGGGCCGAGGGCAAGGAGAAATGGGGTGCGCCAGAGGCGCAGGGGCAGGGGTAGGGATAGGGGCAGGGGTAGAAATGAAGGAAAAAGCCGCAATTTGGCTCTTTTCTGGAAATTCAAGCCCTAGCCCTAGCCCTGCCCCTAGCCCTACTTAGGCCCTTTTGACGGCGATCAGGAACTCTTTGTTGCCGTCCCCGCCTTCGATGGGCGAGAGGATGACCCCGAGCACCTGGGCGCCCGGGAGTCCTTGGGCGGCGGCGGTGAGGCCATCGACCACGCGGGCGTGGATGACCGGATCCTTGATGATGCCCCGGCCTTTGTCGGCCTCGGCCTTGGTCGCCTCGAACTGCGGCTTGATGAGCGCCACGAGGTGACCGCCCTTCCCTACCCGCTGCCAGGCGATCGGCAGGATGAGGCCGAGCGAGATGAACGAAAGGTCCATGACCACGATGCCGTAGGTCTGGTGCGGCAGCTCGACGTTGTTGATCTCGCGCGCGTTGAACTTCTCGAGGTTCTTGATGCGCGGGTCGTTCCGGAGCTTCGAGTGGAGCTGGGCCGTACCGACGTCGACGCATGTCATGCTGACGACGCCGCGCTGCAGCAGGCAGTCGGTGAAGCCGCCGGTCGACGCGCCGACATCGAGACCGTGGAGGCCTTCGACGGGGATCTTGAAATGGTCGAGCGCACCTTCGAGCTTCTCGCCGCCGCGCGAGACGAAGCGCGGAGGTTGATCGACGGTGAGCACGGCGTCTTCCGGGAAAGACTGCGAAGGTTTGTTGACCACGGCGTCAGGCCCGGAGCGGACCTTGCCGGCGAGGATGAGGGCTTGCGCCACCGAGCGGGACGGGGCGAGCGAAAGCTTCAGCAGCAATTCGTCCGCGCGCATCCTGCCGGGCTTCGCAGCCATCGGTCAGTCGAGGAAGCCCGTGAGGGGCGAGGTCGGTTCGGCCTTGTCGGAACCGACGCCCAGGCCCGCTTCACGGGCGGCGCGACCGGCTTCGACCGCGAGGCGGAAGGCGCGGGCCATCGCGACGGGGTCGCCCGAGGAAGCGATGGCGGTGTTCACCAGCACGGCATCCGCCCCCATCTCGAGGGCTTCGGCGGCGTGCGAAGGCGCGCCCAGGCCGGCGTCGACGATGACCGGCACGCGGGCCTGTTCGATAATGATGCGAAGGAAGTCGCGGGAGAGCAGGCCGCGGTTCGAGCCGATCGGCGCGCCCAGCGGCATGACCGCGGCGGCGCCGACTTCTTCGAGGCGCTTCGCCAGGACCGGATCGGCGTGGATGTAAGGCAGGACCGTGAAACCCTTCTTCACCAGCTCGCGGCAGGCCTCAAGGGTCTCGACCGGATCGGGCATCAGGTATTTCGGATCCGGATGGATCTCGAGCTTCAGCCAGGACGTGCCGAGGGCTTCGCGGGCGAGCTCGGCGGCGAAGATCGCCTCCTTGGCCGTGCGGACACCGGAAGTATTCGGGAGGATCAGGTGCTTCTGCGGGTCGAGCGCGGAGAGGATGCCGTCATCCTGCGCGCCGAAACGCACGCGCTTGATCGCCATCGTCACCACCTCGGCGCCGCAGGCGTCGAGCACCGCGCGGAGCTGCGCGGCGGAAGCGTACTTGCCCGTGCCCGTGAGGAGGCGCGAGGCGAAGGTACGGTCGGCGATACGGAGCGAGGACATCGTTGCTTGCACAATCCGAACCGAGGCGGGCTTGTCCAGCCCTCGCCTCCGAAACCTACGCGGACACCGCTGCGACCAACGATTTCGCGGCCGAAACAGGGTCGGTCGCGAGCGCGATGGCGCCGCTGACCGCGAGGCCGTGGGCGCCGAGGGAGCGGAGCGCCGGCCAGTCGGCCGCCGTCACGCCGCCGATGGCGTAGCACGGGAGCGGCGCCGCGGCGGCGATGAGGGCCGCGAGGGATTCCGAGGTATGGATCGCGGCGAGCTTCTGCTTGCTGGCCGTGTGACGGAAAGGGCCGACGCCCGCGTAGTCGACCCGCACGCCGGCGAAACGGGAGACATGCGCGGGCTCGTTAAGCGTCACGCCCACGATGGCGAAGTCGCCAAGCAGGGCGCGGGCCGCGGCAGGCGAAGCGTCGTCGCCGCCGAGGTGGACGCCATCGGCTTCGGCACGGAGCGCGACCTGCGGGGAATCATTGACGACGAACGTCGCGCCGAAGTCGCGGCAGAGTTCGGCGATCGCGGCGGCCTCGGCGACCCAGACGTCTTCCGGG
>CAIXQT010000376.1 GCA_903921665.1 uncultured Opitutia bacterium | reverse complement strand
TCTTCCCCGGCTTCGGCGGCGGCGACGCCCTCGCCTTCTCCAAGCAGGGCCGCGAGCTCTCCAAGGTCGGCGAGTGGAACCACGTGAAGGTGGAAGCCAACGGCAACCGCATCCGCACCTGGCTCAACGGCGTGCCGCGCGTCGACGTGCGTGACGACGGCTACAAGTCCGGCTTCATCGCCTTCCAGGTCCATGGCATCGGTAAGGACGCCGCCAAGGCCGGCACCACCGTCCAGTGGCGCAACATCTCGCTCACGAAGATCCCCGACAACACCCTGACCGAGTCCGAGAAGGCCGACGGTTGGAAGCTCCACTTCGACGGCCGCTCCAGCAAGGGATGGCGCTCCGCCAAGGGCCCGGACTTCCCGAAGGCCGGCTGGTCCGTCGAGAAGGGCACGCTCCGCACCGCCAAGGGCGACGGCAAGGAATCCGCCAACGCCGGCGACATCATCACGGTCGACCGCTACAAGGAATTCGAAGTCTCCGTCGACTTCCGCCTGACCAAGGGCGCGAACAGCGGCCTGAAGTACTTCGTCCAGCCGAACCTCAACCAGGGCGCCGGCTCGGCCTTCGGCCTGGAGTTCCAGATGCTCGACGACGCCGTCCACCCGGACGCCAAGCTCGGCCGCGACGGCAACCGTACGGTCTCCTCGCTCTATGACCTGAAGACCGCCACGAACAAGCGCGCCAACCGCATCGGCGACTGGAACAACGCCTACGTCATCGCCAAGGGCACCAAGGTCGAGCACTGGCTCAACGGCACGCTCGTGATCTCTTACGACCGCAGCACCCAGGAGTTCCGCGACCTCGTCGCGAAGTCGAAGTACGCCGATCCCAAGTACGGCAAGAACTTCGGCGAGTGGGCCGACGGCCACATCCTCCTCCAGGAACACGGCGACGAAGTCTGGTTCAAGAACGTGAAGCTCCGCGACCTGGCCCCGAAGCCGGCCGCCAAGCCCGCCGCGAAGAAGGCTCCGGCCAAGAAGGCCGACGCCCCCGCCAAGAAGTAAGCCTCGCCTGAGACTCCCGCGAAGGCCGGACGACGAAGTCGCCCGGCCTTTTCTTTGGCTTAGCGGGTGAGGCGTTGCATGCCTCCGCCGAGTGGGCTTAGGTGATGTCACCCCGAGCCATGCGCCCCACCCTGCTCCTTGCCTTTCTCTGCGCGACCTTCGCCAGCCTCACCGCCGCCGAGCCGACCCGCCCGAACGTCTTGTTCATCACCGCGGACGATTGGGGTCGCGGCCACGCCGGCGCTTACGGCTGCTCCTGGGTGAAGACCCCGAACTTCGACCGCGTCGCGAAGGAGGGCCTCCTCTTCCTCAACGCCTACACGCCGACCGCGAAGTGCACGCCCTCCCGCTCCACGATTCTCACCGGCCGCCATCCTTGGCTCCTCGGCGCCGCCGCGAATCACCAGTGCGTCTTCCCGCCCGAACACGCGATCTTCCCCGACACCCTTGAACAACACGGCTACGCCTATGCGTCCACGGGCAAGGTCTGGGCTCCCGGCCTCGCGCTGAAGGCCGATGGCTCACCCCGCGCGATGGCAGGCAAGCAGTTCAACCAGAAGAAGACCAAGGCACCGACCACGGGTATCTCGAACAACGACTATAGCGGCAACTTCGAGGCCTTCCTGGCCCAGGCCAAGCCGGGTCAACCCTGGTTCTTCTGGCTCGGCTCCATCGAGCCGCACCGTGACTACGAAGAAGGCAGCGGCGCGCGCCTCGGTGGCAAGAAGACGAGCGATATCGACCATGTGCCGGCCTACTGGCCCGACAACGAGACGATTCGCGGAGACATGTTGGACTACGCCTATGAAGTCGAATACTTCGACCGCCACGTGGGTCGCGCCCTGGCGATGCTGGAGAAGACCGGGCTGATCGAGAATACGATCGTGGTCGTGACGAGCGATAACGGCATGCCCTTCCCGCGCGTTAAGGGCTCGGCTTACGAAAATGCCAACCACCTGCCGCTCGCGATCCGCTGGCCCAAGGGTATCAAGAACCCCGGTCGCAAGGTCACCGATTACGTCAGCTTCGTCGACTTCGCCCCGACCTTCCT
>CAIXQT010000375.1 GCA_903921665.1 uncultured Opitutia bacterium | reverse complement strand
TAGCGGTCAAGCATCCTGCGGTTCCGGTTGATAAGCCGGATGAGCGGGTTCTCGTAGAGGTAGACATAGGCACGGGCCTTGGGAGTCTGCCTGCAGCAGTTGATATAAAGCTCGAAGGCGACTTTTTTCCCGGAATTGACGTCCTCGGTGTTTAACTCAACCCCGTTCCGGAGGAATTCCTGCCTTAATTTTTGGTATGGCAGGAAAAACTCCCCGTTATTCTCTCCAGCGCCTTCCTTGAACAGCACATTGTTCTTATAACTACGGTAAATGATGGATGCGTAAATCATCTTGGAGCCGCAACCTAACGCCAAACCCGCCTAGGGCGAGCGACATTTGAGAGGCGCCGAAGCCGGGCTCGCGCGCAGTCCAAGGCAGGGCTTGGGCATGACCAACAATCGTTCGTAGGGTCGACCGAACGAACTTTCGCCCCTCCCTGGGCGATGCCTGCTCCCGCGGTAAGCATTCAGGCGGGCGAGCGGAGCGTCGCGCTGATCACGCCGAAGGCATGAAGACGCCATGCGTTCGACCGTCCCCGATGTCTTGATCGGGGCCGCGGAGACCCAGCGTTTTCTGACGTGAATCGCGGCGAATAATCGTGGACGCGCCCTGGTTCTTCAGTAAATTTCCCCGACATGCCGCCACCTAATCTGCGCTTTGGCACCTTCGCCCCGTCCCTGCTTCAACGCCTGATATTAGGTCTTACCCGGGTCCCGCCACTCTACCGGGGATCACTAAGACCGACATGGGCGAAAATCATCAACCTACTCAGGCGCGGCCCGGTAGACGTCTGTTCGACTTATGGAAATTTCCGCGTTTACCCAACGACCAATCTTGTTGATAGCGCGATTTTACTACACCCGGCTTACAACAAAGAGGAGCTAGACTTCCTGAAAAATGGCCTGCCGGCCTCCGGAACCTTCGTGGACATCGGAGCGAACATTGGACTCTACACGGTGGCTTTAGGTAATCACATAAACTCTAAAGGTCGCGTCGTGGCCATTGAGCCTAATCCGGCATGCCTCGAGCGCTTGAACGTAAACATTGCCTTAAATAACCTTGAGGCGGTGTCTGTCTTCGGGGTCGGTGTCGCCGACTTTCACGGCAAGGCTCGCTTGGTCATTCTCAGAAACGACCTGGCCATCGCTCACATCGTACGAGACGATGCGAATGGAACATTCGAAGTCCGAACCTTGATCGACATCCTGAACGAGGCAGGCTTGTCTTCCATCGACGCCCTGAAAATCGACATAGAAGGTTTTGAAAAGGCGGCGCTTGAGCCATTCTTCCAATCGGCCCCTCGCGAGCTATGGCCGAAACGTATCTGCATGGAGCACTTGCACGACAACAACGAAGTGGCCGAAATACTCCGGAAGTGCGGGTACCGGCTGGTAAAGAATACGCGCAATAATTCGCTGCTCATTCTTGACAAGGCTACCGACTGACGGCGGCGCTTGGTGAGATAAGGTGAGGCTGTCCCCCTACTTTATCAACGCCCTATGCAGCTGACGGAAGGGTGTCGCGTGTCAGGGCGCATGACGGAGAAGGACCGAAACCTGCCCGCGCCGGGCGATGATATCGAATCCCGCCTTAGCAAGTTCCGCGACGACCTCCTCGTGAGGAATGATTCGGCCACCCTCTCGGATATCATGGCACTCGACGATTATGCCCGTGAAGTGGCGGAGCGCGGCGGCCTGCTGGCGGGCGATCGACCATTCCATCCCTTCGATGTCCATCACCAACCAAGCCGAGGTAGACAGTTGATGGCGGGCGATGGCGGCCGCGAGCGATTCAGCGGGGACTCGGAGATGCGACTTGGCCGGCTCGGCGGTGACAGATCCGCCCTGTGTATGGGCGGGAGACCAGTCAAAGGAGACCTCAGCGACGCCCTCGCTGGCGATTGCAC
This sequence comes from uncultured Opitutia bacterium, assembly GCA_903921665.1. Classification (GTDB taxonomy): domain Bacteria; phylum Verrucomicrobiota; class Verrucomicrobiia; order Opitutales; family UBA953; genus UBA953. The sequence goes on along the minus strand of CAIXQT010000375.1, from coordinate 2,628 downwards.
AATGGACCAGCGTCCAAGGGGCGGAAGGATGATTATGCGCCACCACTTGCCGGGCGATCTCGGTCAACGGACCCACCGCCTCGTAGGAGATAAGCCGGGAAGGAAGACGACCCAAGATGATGGTGGAGACGATACCGAGGCTCGCCCCTAGCTCCAGGACTTCGGCGCCGGGCGGCAGGTAGGCCTGGATATACCTGGCCTCCTTGGCTTCGTAGGAAAGCGCGTCCAGCTGCCCGAGCACATTACGGGAGGGGACCAGCGCGAGCGGTACTTCGACCCCGAAAAGGCTGGGGTTGCCACGGTAGCCACAGGCGCGAGCCAAAGCTAGGGCACGCCAGCGGATGGAAGACCAGATACGCATCGGAGATGAAGGATTGATAAAGATGCGTAATGCTTTATCCAATCAATTCAGCCATCATGCCCCCCATCTACGTGATCAACCTCGACCGGGACGTCGAACGGATGGCGTCGCTGGCTGGCAGCCTAAAGGCCCTCAACCTCCCCTTTGAGCGCGTCTCGGCAGTGCTTGGCAAAGAGGTGCCGGACTGGGAGAAACTCGTGGATGTGGAACTATATGGGGCGCGTAATCGCCTTCCCATGCCACGGCCGGGCGAAGTCGGCTGCTACCTCAGCCACCTCAAGGCCATGGAGGAGTTCCTCCGGACAGACGCGCCGTGGTGCGTGATCCTCGAGGACGACGTGGAGGTTCGCCCCGAATGCGTCGAAGTCCTCGCAGCCCTTGGCCAGAAGGACGATTGGGACCTGGTTAAATTATTCTGCTTCCACTCCGGCCTACCCGTGCGTAAGCGTGCGATCACGCCGACGCACCATCTCGTTGTGCACCTGACCCGGACGACTTCTTCGGCCGCGTATGCTGTCAACCGTCGTGCCGCCGAGATCTTGCTCAGGACGATGAAGCCGATCGCCGAACAGGTCGACCATGCCTTGGAGCGCCCATGGGAGACCGGCCTGCGCGTGCGTGGCGTTCGCCCCCTTCCCGTGGTCCTCGCACCTGTCGCCGCAACCACTACGATTGGCTACGACGGCCGCCATGCGGTACGCATGCCGTGGAGACGCTCCTTTAAACTCTTCCTTTCACGCGCAAGCAAGGAGCTCCGCCGCTTCGCTAACGGGATTACGGAAGGATTCCTGCGCTAGCGCGCCGGATGCTTCTGGCGACTAGCAGGGCTGCGCCACCTCGCGGAAGTGCTTCGCGACGTAGGCGATATCTTCGGGCGTGATGTTCGCGTGATTCGGGAGGTAAAGGCCGAAATCATGCACCTTGTCGGCTACCGGCAGGTGAGTGACGCCGAACTTCTTGATCCAAAACGGCTGGCGACCCATCGAGCCGCAGACAAGCGGACGACACTCGACGCCTTGGGCGAGAAGGTGCTTCGAGACTTCGAGGCGGTTCTTAGCGTAGGTGCCGAAGGAGAAGCTCGAGACGAAGCCTCCCTCGCTGGACTGGGACCAGAACTCGGGCAAGGCCTGACGGTAGAGCTCGAAGTTGCGGGCACGGGCCTTAGCAATCTCGGGTAGGCGCTTCAGCTGCAGGCGGCCGAGATAGGCGTTGAGGTCGGTCGAGCGCAGGTTGTAGCCCGCATAGTAGAAGCTGTAGAACTCGCGGAAGTCATCGATTTGGAATTCCTTCTTCCAAGCCTGACGGTCGGCTTCCGGCACGTCGCGCGACCAGCCGTGCGAGCGGATGGAGAGCATCACGCTGTAGAGCTTGTCGTCGCTAGTGGTGATGGCGCCACCCTCGATGGTCGAGATATGGTGACCGTAGTAGAAGGAGAACGAGCCAGCCAAGGAGAGCGCGCCGGTCTTAACGCCCTTGTATTCCGAACCGAGGGCTTCGCACGCGTCTTCGATGACCAGGCAGCCGTGCTGGGCGCAGAGGTGGCGAATGGCGTCCATCTGGTTCGGATGGCCGAGGATGTGGACGAGAATCAGGAGAGCGGGCTGCTCCTTCTTTAAGAGCTGCTCGAGGTGATTGAGGTCGACGCCGAGGTCTTTGGCATCGGAGTCGCACAGGAAGCACTCGAAGCCCATCTGCACGAACGGGGAGAGCGTGGTGATCCAAGAGACCGCCGGGACAATCACCTTCTTATTCCGAAGATAGCCCGCCTCGAGGAGGCTGTAGGCCATGAGCAGGTTCGCGGACGAACCACTGTTCACCATGATGCTGTATTTCGTACCCGTGTAGGCAGCGAACTCGGCCTCGAACTGGCGAGTTAGGGGGCCCTTGGTGACCTGATGGCCTTCTTTTAACCAATCGGCGAGCGAGGACATCTCCTCGGCGGAGATCGTGTTATCGGCTAGCTTAACGGTGCGGCGGGTCATTGGGTTTCGCGGGTGCGCTTGCGGTTGAAGAGACTGTGGAATCCGTAGGCGATGCGTGCACCAACCCTTAGGATGAAAAGCCCGACCCCGGCGAGTAAGTCGAGTCGCAATGACTGAATTATCCTGGTAATCACGTAATAACGGCGGGCGGCCTGATACGCGGCCTGCAGCGCCTTCTTCTTGGCCTTGTCACGCTGGGCATCGACGGTGATCGAGCCTTCGTGGGCGGAAAACACCGCCAAGGGTTCGGCAACGAAACCGACCTTGGGATAATTCAAGGTGGCC
>CAIXQT010000374.1 GCA_903921665.1 uncultured Opitutia bacterium | reverse complement strand
GTTGACGAGCTGGCGCGCGAAGTAGACGTCGGTCCCGTCCTCGAAGACGACCGTCACCTGCGAGAGTCCGTAACGGGAGACCGAGCGGGTACCGCTGAGCCGCGGCAAGCCGGCCATGGCGGTCTCCACCGGGAAGGTGATTCGCTGCTCGGCCTCGAGGGGCGAGTAGCCAGGGGCCTCGGTGTTGATCTGCACCTGGACATTGGTGATGTCCGGGACGGCGTCGATCGGCAGGCTGCGATAGTTGTAGACGCCGACCAGCGCCATCACGAGGGTGGCCAGCAGCACGAGCCACCGGTGCCGGATCGAGCCCTGCAGGAGCCGCTCAAGCCAGGAGGAAGGTTCAGTGGTCATGGGAGGCGCCGGATTTGCCGATGTCGGCCTTGATCAGGAAGCTGCCTTCGGAGACATAGGTCTCGCCGGCGGCCAGACCCTTGAGCACCTCCACCCGGTCGCCACTACGGCGACCGAGTTCGAGCGGACGGGCCTGATAGAGGTCGCCATGCTGCGAGAACACGACGGTGAAGCTGAAGAGAGTCTGGATGGCGGAGGCCTTGACGGTCACCGGAGCGCGGGAGGAGGCGAGCGTGACGGCACCCTTGACGAAACCTCCCGGCCGCCAACGACCGTCGGGATTGGGCACGACCACCCGGGCGACGGCCGACTGGGTCTCGGCGGAGACGAGCGGCGAGACCGAGGCGATGACGCCGCGAGCGGCTTCGGCGCCGTCATCCGCCTGGAGGACGACGGCCTGACCGGCCTTCACGCGGGCGAGGTCCTTACGCGGGATCTCCAGTTCGACCCACACCTTGTCGAGAGCGGCGATGGTGTAGAGCGCGGCGCCTTCGGCGACGGCCTCGCCGGCGACGGCGGTCCGCGCGATGACGACGCCCGCGCCGGGGGCCTTCACGTCAGCGGAAACCAGCGTCTGGGTATTCTCGAGGCGGGCGACGACCTCGCCGCCGACGACCTTGTCACCAAGCGACTTGCGCGCCTCGACGACCACGCCGGCGAAGCGAGCGGTGGCGCGGCGGACGCCATCAAGGTCAAGGGCCACGCGACCATAGACCTCTAGGGTCTCGTCCAGTTCAGCCTCTGCGGCCTTCTCCACCTTCACGCCCGCCTTCTCAGCGGCCGCGGCGGCGATGACGGTCTGCATCTCGGGCGCCTCAAACGACCATTTGTGCGCGACGCCGGCATGCTCGGCGACGATCACGTAGTCGAACGAATGCGGCTCGACCACCTCGTGGTTACCACGGGCGAAATCCCCTTCGGGCGCGAAGGTGAAGCGATCCTCGACCTTGCCTGGGCGGATCAGCGTCACGGACAGTTTCACGTCCGCAGGCGGTACCGACTTGCCAGCCTTGGTGAACCAGGCCCGGAATTCGGGCGGCACGCCGGCTTCGAAGATGGCCAGCTCAAGCATGAAGTCGCCGTCGGTGAGCAAACGTCCGCGGTGCGGCCCCTTGGCCTCGCGAGCCTCGGCGGTTTCGGCGCCATGGTCTCCGTGTCCGTGGTCGTCATGGGAGTGCGATCCTTGGTAGAGCCAGGCCGACGCAGCCAGCCCCGCCAGAAGGATGAGTGAGGGGATGAGTATTTTCCTTGGATTCATGATATTTGGTTTAGAAGGGTTGATGAGATGGGGTTATCAGGGGCGGTCGAAAAGAGCCTTGGTTTCGGAGAAGGAAGCGCCGACAAGGGCTTCCGCGCGGACGAGCGCGGCGGCGTAGGCCAGTTCGGCGTCCAAAAGGTCGCGACGCAGGGCGATCAACGCCCGACGGGCGTCGAGGACGTCAATGAGAGGCAATAATCCCTTATCGTAGGCGGACTGCACCGAGACGGCGGCCTCCTCGGCGGCGGGCAATGCCTCGCGACGCAAGGCTGTCGCCTGCGCATGCGCGGCGCTCAGCTCCGCGTGGGCGGCGGCGAGCGCCAAGCGTTGTTCGGCTTCGGCCGCGCGCAGCGACTGCTCGGCCGCGCGCACCGTCGCGCGGGCCGCACGGATGTTGCCGGAGTTGTCATCCCGGAAAGTCAGCGGAATGGAGGCTCCCACGACAAAGGCCGTGGCAGGGCCTTCGTTGAGGCGACGAACCCCTGCTCCGACGGTGACATCGGCCAAACCGCGCGCGGTCTCGACCTCCAGCGCGGCACGCTGCCCTTCGACGGCGGCGGAGAACCAACCCAAACGCGGATTACCTGACACGGTGAGAGCCTTCTCGAAACGAGCGAGCTCAGGCGGCGCCTCCGGCAGCCGCAAGGCACCCTTGAACTCGGCGATTTCCGCGGCCGACCCACCCCAGGTGGCGGCGAGAGCCGAGAGGGCAACGGCGGCGGAGGCTTGCGTGCGACGGTATTCAGCCTGGGCGGAGGCCAGCGCGGCCCGGGCCCGGGCGACTTCCGACGGAGAGGCGATCGCCGCCTGGAGGCGGCGATGAGCCGAGGCGAGGGTCTCCTGCGCGAGCTTCAGTTGTTCCTCAGACAGGGCAAGACGCGTGCGCTCGGCCAAGGCCTTCGCATAGGCGCCGGCGGAGGCCGCGAGGACCTCGGACCTGCGCAGGGTCAGCCAGGCCTGTGCCATGTCGCGCTCGCGTTCGGCGAAGGCGATACGACGGCCGGACTTGTCGCCGCGTTCGATAAGCTGATTGGCCTGGACCGTCACTTCCATGACGTCGGAACCGCGTGCACGACCGGTGCCGCCGAAGTTCTCGACCGAAAGGGACAACGTCGGATTTGGCCTCATGCCGGCCTGATCCACGCGACCCTCGGAAGCCTGTCGGCCGAGAGCTTGGGCGAGCAGCTCAGGATTCGACTCGGCCGTCCGGGCGAGGACGTCGCCGAGCGAGAGAGTCGCCGTAGCCCGGGGAGACGGACTTTCGGCGGAAGCCGAAGGCAGCGTGGCAGAAGGATTCGCATCGGCCGCGTGGCCGAGCAGAGGCAGGATGATCGACAGGAATAGAATGCGTGGTGAGTTCATGGAAAATGGATGCATACGGGCGGAGACCCAGGGTGCCCCCTTGGACGACGGCGGAAAAGTACGACAATCCCCGCGGCCGTCGAGGACACGGGGAAACGTGGCGGCTCAAGCCGCCTGGGCACGTGGACTCAGACCCGCAGGGACATCGTCCCCGCCCTCAAGGCAGGCGGACGAAGCAAAGGCACGGAGGCAGGAGGGAAAAGTTCGCACCTGGCATCGAGGCCTCGGAACGGCAGGAAATCGACCAGCGCGAACGATATCGGGGCGACAAAGACGAACTTCGCGGCAGGCAATGGCGCCAGATGCTCGTCGGACGGACCAAAATGCTCGTCGCCATGACATCCGTGATCGTCAGCCGAATCGCGATCAACGTGAACGGAAACAGCTTCCTCACCGTGGGCGTGACAGTGATCGATGCCAAGCACGCCAATCGCCACCCAGAGCATTAGGGTAAGCAGGGCGAATGGCCTGGAACGAAGCACGTTCACACCGCCAGATTCCAACCAAGGCCAAAGAAGTCAAGCGGCAGCCCGGACTAACGCCTGTGAAGGCTGACAAGAAAGTGGCGGAGAGGATGGGATTGGCTGCGCTCCGCTCCGGGCTTCGCCCGATGCCTTCGGCATCGCCTGTTCGCCTAACGGCTCACCGAACGGGTTCTCATCCCATCCGGCATGCCCAGCTGGGCGAGTAAAGTGGCGGAGAGGATGGGATTCGAAGGAAAATTCCTCGTGTGTATGTCGTTGAACTCCAACGACAGAGGATTTTTGCGGACAGTTTGCGGACAAGTTAACTGCCAACTCTGCTAATTTACCCGAGTGATTTTAGCGCGCAAGTATTATCCGCAAATCCGTTGCAGAAAATACTCAGATCAAAGC
>CAIXQT010000373.1 GCA_903921665.1 uncultured Opitutia bacterium | reverse complement strand
GGCTTGTCGAAGACCTGCCCGGCAGGCAGGTGGCCCGGCCATGTGGCGACGAAGGGCGTGCGGATGCTGCCTTCGGTGAGCATGCCTTTCTCACCGATGAGCGGCGTATTGAGCGAACCGTCCCAGTTCTTACCCAAGGGCGCGCCGTTATCCCCGATGAAGAAGATCAGGGTATTCTTATCCTCGCCCATCGCCATGAGCTTCGCACGTAACTGGCCGATGCCTTCGTCCATCGCTGCCATCATCGCCAAAGCCTGGCGACGTTCCTTGGGCAGGTGGACCGGCGTCTTTGAGAACCACGGCTCAGGGGATTCGAGCGGGACGTGCGGGGCGTAGTACGCGAGGTAGAGGAAGAAGGGTTGCTCGGGCTTGGCGGTACGGCGATCGAGGAAGGAGAGGGCGGCTTCGGTCTGCACGACGACGCGGAAACGATTATCGGCCACGAGGTGCGGGGCGTCGGCGTAGGGTTTCCCCTGCAGGTCGTGCGAGGCCAGATACTGGCGGAGTTCGCCGCGGAAGTATTCATCGAACCCTTGCGCGTGGGGCATGAATTCCTTGGCGGAGCGAAGGAGGCGGTCGCCCTTCTTGCCGCCGACGAGATCGAGGTGCCACTTGCCGACCTGTCCGGTGACGTAGCCGGCGGCTTTGAGGCGTTCGGCGATGGTCAACTGTTCAAGCGGAAGCGGGCCCTTGTTATTATCTTCGACGCCGAAGCGCTGTTGGTAGCGACCGGTGAGCACGCCGGCGCGGGACGGCACGCATTGGGGTGCGGTCACGTAGCCGCGGGTAAAGCGCACCCCATCGCGGGCCATCGCATCGAGGTTCGGTGTCCGGATGTCTTTGTCCGAACCCTGAATCCCGAGGTCCGCCCAGCCGTGGTCGTCCGAATAGATCAGGACGATGTTCGGCTTGTCCGCCGCGAGTAGCGCAAGCGGGGCGAGGAGCAGGACGAGTAAAGAGAGGAGGTTATGAGATGGCATCGGGGCCAGAGGTGTCGGGCAGACTTTAGGGTGAACAGAGGGCTCAGGGGGTCGGGGTGACGATGACGTTGTCGATCTCGATGCCTTTCTCGCCGCCGTTCTGCATCCAGAGGAGCTTGCGCTTGGTGGCGTCGAAGTTCGGTCGCTTCAGCGTGCGGGTCCACTTGCCGTCGACGGACATGTCTGCCGTGTCGCCCTTGAAGGCGAGTTTAACGGTGCGCCATTCGTTGGCGGAGAGGTCGACCTTCTCGGCCGGGAAATGCTCGTTGGTGCGATAGGCTTTGCTGACCGGATCGGCTTCGCGGGTGTTCTGGCGAAGCGGGTGTTTAGGGTCGAGAGTATGGGCGTCGACTTCGAGCACGACGCTGTCGCGGTTGAGGCGGACGCGGAGCATGTGGTCCACCGAGCCGTAGCCATCGTCACCGTCGACGAAGAGCCAGAGCATGCCGCCTTTCTCAAGGTGGCGGTAGCGGAAGGACATCGTCAGGTCCTTGCCGTCGAGCGCCAGGTAGACCATCGGCGGGTATTTGCCCCCGCTGGAGCCGCGGGTCCACATGACCCCATCGCGCACGGTCGTGTTCTTGTTCGGGAGCGGCGTCAGGAACTTCTTCGCGTCGAAGCCGGCGCCGAAGTCCTCGCGCACCGAGAACGACTCCGGCGTCGCGCAGCCGACGAGAGCCAAGGCCAGCAAAGCCGCGATGAACCGCATGCTCAGGCAAGGATGCCCGTGATGACGTGGCGTTCCTCGACGCCGGTGAGGCGTTGGTCGAGACCCTGGAACTTGTAGGTCAATCGGCGGTGATCGACGCCCATCAGGTGGAGGATCGTGGCGTTCAGCTCGCTGAGGTGGACCGGGTCCTTGGTCACGTTGTAACTGAAGTCGTCGGTCTCGCCGTAGGAGATGCCGGGCTTCACGCCGGCGCCGGCCATCCACATGGTGAAGCAGCGCGGGTGGTGGTCGCGGCCGTAGTTCGTCTTGGTGAGCGTGCCTTGCGAGTAGACCGTGCGGCCGAATTCGCCGCCCCAGACCACGAGGGTGTCTTCGAGCATGCCGCGCGACTGGAGGTCGAGCAGCAGGCCGGCGCAGGCCTGGTCGGTCTGCTGGCACTGACGGGCGATGTCCTTGGGAAGGTTGCCGTGCTGGTCCCAGCCGCGGTGGAGGATCTGCACCACGCGGACGCCGCGTTCGACCATGCGGCGGGCGAGGAGGGCGCTGTGGGCGAAGGTGCCGGATTCCTTTACTTCAGGTCCGTAGAGATCGAGGGTCGCCGGGGTCTCCTTGGAGAGGTCGGTCAGGTCGGGCACGCTGGCCTGCATGCGGAAGGCCATCTCATACTGGGCGGTGCGGGTGAGCGTCTCGGGGTCGCCGAGCTCGCGGTGGCCGGCGGCGTTGAGCTGGGCGAGGGCGTCGAGCGTGATGCGACGGTCGCCAGGCTGCACGCCGGGCGGGTTCTGGACGTAGAGCACCGGATCGCCGCCGGAGCGGAGAGCCACGCCCGTGTGGCGCGTCGGCAGGAAGCCGCTGCTCCACATGCGCGTGAACAATGCCTGGCCGCCGACGCTCTTGGATGTCAGCACAACGAACGAAGGCAGGTCGTCGCTCTCGCTGCCGAGGCCGTAGCTAATCCAGGAGCCGATGCTCGGCTTGCCGGGGATCTCATTGCCCGTCATCGCGAATGTGCAGGCCGGGTCGTGATTGATGGCGGTCGTGCTGACGGACTTCATCACCGCGAGCATATCGACCACCTTCGCCGTGTGCGGGAGGAGTTCGCTGATCCAGCGGCCGGACTTGCCGTGCTGGGCGAACTTGAACTGGCTCGGGGCTACCGGGAAGCGCGCCTGACCGGAGGTCATCGTGGTGATGCGCTGGCCGTTGCGGATGCTCTCCGGCAGGTCCTTGTCGAAGTGGGCCTCGAGCTGCGGCTTGTAGTCCCAGAGGTCTAGCTGAGACGGGGCGCCGTTCATGTGCAGGTAGATGATGCGCTTGGCCTTGGGGGCGAAGTGCGGGTAGCCGGCGAGCGGCTTGTGCACGGTGTTCGCGGCCTGGGCCTCGCGGGAGAGCAGGCCGGCGAG
>CAIXQT010000372.1 GCA_903921665.1 uncultured Opitutia bacterium | reverse complement strand
GCTCCATGAGGGCGGCATTCGCGAGCCGACCGTGGTCCGCTGGCCGGCCGGCATCAAGGCCGGCACGCGCTCGAACCGCATCTCGGGCTTCGAAGATTGGCTGCTGACCTTCTCCGAGCTGGCCGGCGTGAAGCTGGAACGGTCGACCGAGATCGCCAGCGAGAGCCTCGTCCCGACGTTCAAGGGCACGGATGCCCAGCGCACCGCCCCGCTCTATCGCGAATTCCCTGGCTATGGTTCACAGCAGGCCATCTGGGACGGCAAGTGGAAGGCCATCCGCACCGAGATGGCCAAGAAGGTCCTGGCCAAGGCGCCGATCGTCACGCAGCTCTACGACCTCGACGCCGATCCGAACGAGACGACCGACCTCGCCGCGAAATACCCGGAGGTCGTCAAGGATCTCGAAGCAAAGATGGCTGCCGCGCGCGTGCCGAATCCTGACTTCCCGCTCATCGGGGTCGACCCGACGCCGGCCAATTTCGGCAAGGGCAAGAAGAAGGCGGCGAAGAAGTAATCGCGACGTAGCCCAGCTTCAGGTGGTGGGTGGCGGAATTACTTACGCTCAAAGGGAAACCGGAGACCGGATGACTGGCTGGGGGCCCTGAATCAATTCAGCCCTCCATTCAGTCCTCAACGCAGCGCTCCACTCGGTCCTCTGCTCTTCAAAGCTCCTCAATCCCTTCCCTCAGCTCAGCGGCTTTCTTCTTCACGGCGGCTTGCTCGACAGGCGACATGTTGGCGGCCTGACGCACGGCCATGCCGATGCGTGGGTTATTGAGGAAGCGATCCTGATGGCGTAGCCAGAAATCCCAATAGAGCGCGTTGAGCGGACAAGCCAAAGGGCCGGTGCGATCTTTGGGATCATACGGACAACCCCCGCAGTAGTTCGACATCTTGGAGACGTAGCTCGCGGCGCAGCAATAGGGCTTGCTGGCGAGGAACCCACCATCCGCGTGCTGGCTCATCCCGATCACGTTCGGCAGTTCGACCCACTGAAAGGCATCGATGTAAACGCCAAGATACCAGCGTTCGACCTCCGCGGGGTCGACGCCCGCGGTCAGGCAGAACGAGCCGATGACCATCAGACGCTGGATGTGGTGCGCATAGGCGGTGTCGAGCGACTGGCCCACAGAGTGCCGCATACAGTTCATCTTCACCTTGCCCGTCCAGAACCATGAAGGCAGCGAGAGCGTGTGTCCGAGGCCGTTGGCTTCCGCGTAGCCGGGCATCTTCGCCCAATAGACTCCCCGGATATACTCTCTCCAGCCGATGATCTGGCGGACGAAGCCCTCGGTCGCGGCCAAAGGATAACGCCTAGGGTCGCGCGCATGGGCGTCGGTCGCGGCCTGGGCGACTTCCATCGGCAGGAGCAACTTCACGTTCAGCGCGAAGGACAGCCTTGAATGGAAGAGCCGGTCCGAGGACGTGTGCATCGCGTCCTCGTAGTCACCGAAGTCGGGCAGACCCCGCTCGATGAAGGCGTCCAGCTGCTTGAGCGCTTCCTTGCGATCGACGGGCCAAGGGAAGTCTTTCTCACACGGCTTGCCCATCGTCTTGACCCCGGCGGCCTGGATTTCGGCCCAGATGGCTGAGTGGTCGTGTGCGAAGTCCCAGGTCTTGGGCGGAGGCGGCGTGCCCTTCCAAGGCTTCCGGTTCTCCTTATCGTAGTTCCATTCGCCACCGGCAGGCGTACCGTCTTCCTCCATCAGCAGGCGCGTGCGGACCCGCATCTTCCGATAATACGACTCCATCAGCCAGCGCTTAGCGTCCTTCTGGAAATGAGCCGCCACGCCGCCGCGACCGTCGAGGAAGTGCTCGGAGCTGACGCAGGCCGTGACCAGCCCGCAGCCGGCGGCGAAGGCGCGCAGGTCTTGGTCGAGGCGGTATTCGTCGGGCTCCTGGTATTCGAAACGC
>CAIXQT010000371.1 GCA_903921665.1 uncultured Opitutia bacterium | reverse complement strand
CTCTACAACAACGTCCAGGTCCTGACCGCCAAGACCCTCGCCACCGGCAACCAGAAGATCCCGGAGAAGAAGGACAAGAAGGGCAAGGTCACCCCGGCCTCCGAAGCCAACGCCATCGTCGCCTGGACCAACGAGTTCGGCCCGAAGAAGACCCGTATCTTCAGCACCACGATCGGCCATAACAACGCCACCGTCGAAGACGCCCGCTACCTCGACCTCGTCGGACGCGCCGTCCTCTGGTCCGCCGGTAAGCTCGAAGCCGACGGCAAGCCCTCCGCCGGTTTCGGCAAGTAAGCCTTCAGGCATATCCACGAAAGCCCCGGACCTCCGGGGCTTTTTTGTGCCCCTGCGGCGAACTAGGACAGCACGTGGTGCTGTCCCTACCTCGATACAACTAGGTCGTGACGCGGTCCCGACCCTACCAATCGCCTTCCCTCACCCATACTTTTCCCATACTCCATACTCTATACTCTCCCCGTATGCGCCCCCTCCTCGCTTTCCTCGCGCTCACCGCTTCCTCCTTCGCCGCGGAAACCCTGCCGCTCTGGCCGGGCGATGCGCCCGAGGGCAACGGCAAGTTCTCCGACTCTTCCAAGGCGAAGATCACCGTACACCTCCCCGAGAAGCCTAACGGCGCGGCCATCGTCATCTGCCCCGGTGGCGGCTACGGCGGCTTGGTGACCAAGGGCGAAGGCCACGGCATCGCCGCCTGGCTCAACGCCCACGGCATCGCCGGCATCGTCCTCGAATACCGTCTCCCGGCCGGACGTCCTTACGTGCCGCTACTCGACGCCCAGCGGGCCCTCCGCACCGTCCGCGCCAACGCTGCGCAATGGAAGATCGACCCGAAGAAGGTCGGCATCATCGGCTTCTCCGCCGGCGGCCACCTGGCCTCGACGGCGACCGTACACTTCGATGCCGGCGAAGGAAAGACCACCGATGCGATTTCACGTGAGAGCAGCCGCCCCGACTTCTCGATCCTGATCTATCCGGTCATCAGCATGGATGTCGGCGTCCACCGCGGCTCCAAGAAGAACCTGATGGGCGAAACGCCGGCCGCCGACCTCCCGGAATATTTCTCGACGCAGAAACACGTGAAGTCCGGCACTCCGCCCGCGTTCCTGGCACACGCGCTCGATGACAAGGTCGTCGATATCGAGAACAGCCGGATGTTCTTCGCGGCCCAGCAGAAGGCCGGCCTCCCGACCCGCCTCGTCGAACTCCCCAACGGCGGCCACGGCCTCAACGGCTACAAGGGTCCCTCCTGGGACAAGTGGCAGACCGAAGCGCTCGTCTGGCTCAAGGATATCAAGGTCCTGCCCTGACCGCCGATAAAGGACTTCAAATCCGCCGGAATATTTCCCATATACAAAGTCTCCCCATGAAATCCCTCCTCCTCGCCCTGCTCGCCACCGGCACCCTCTTCGCCGGCGAAAAGGCCACCCTCACCCTGGCCGACTTCACCGACCTCAAAGGCGGCGCTCCCGCCGGCGGCTGGAAGACCGAAGAAGGCGGCGTCATCCGTCTCGTCGCCCAGAAGGGCACCGGCGCGCTGATCTCGAAGAAGGAATACACGAACTTCGAACTCAGCTGGGAATGGCGCCTCGAAGCCAAGGGCAACAACGGCATCAAGTTCTGGGTCACCGAAATCAAGGACGCCAAGGGCAAGGGCGAGTGGCTCGGTATCGAATACCAGATGATCGACGACGACGGCCACCCCGACGGCCTCCGCGGCGGCAGCCACAACACGGGTTCGATCTACGACATCGTCGACTCCGCCAAGGACAAGGCCAAGAAGCCCATCGGCGAGTGGAACCAGAGCCGCATCGTGGTGAAGGACGGCAAGATCGAGCACTACCTCAACGGCAAGCTGAGCTCTTCGGCCGACACGAAGTCCGAGGAATGGAAGGCCGCCATCGCCAAGAGCAAATTCAAGAACAAGAAGGGCTTCGGCCCCGGCCAGGGCAAGCTGATGCTCACCGAGCACGGCGACCCCTGCTGGTTCCGCAACATCGTCGTCACCGAACTCTGAGCCCGCTCAGAACCGGTGAATCAAGGGCGCCCCTCGGGCGCCCTTTTTCGTGCCTGCTCAGGCGCCGAGCTTGATCCGGAGACCGTCGTAGCAGAGGCCGACCTTCGGGTGCGTCTGCTGCAGCTGCTCCGTATACGTCGCGTAATCGATCTGATAAGTCATGTGCGTGAGCAGCGCCCGCTTGGCGCGCAGGTCGTGCGCGGCCTGACAGGCCTGATCGACGGTCATGTGCGTCGGATGCGGATTCGGGCGCAGGCCGTCAAGGATCGCGAGATCGGCATGCTCGCCGAGCTCGAGGGACTTCTCGGTCATCGCGCGGCAATCGGTGTAATAGGCGAACTTCATGCCCGTCGAAGGCTCTTCGAAGATGAGGCCGAGGGTGGACTCGTTGCCGTGCGGCAGGAGCGTCGAACGGATGATGCCGCCGCCGGGCAGGATGAGCTTCGACGGCATGAGGTTCAGTCCCAGCGAGACGTAACCCGAGGCCGCCGGCTTACCGACGGCGTAAGGGAAGATGGCCTTGATACGCTCGAGGCCGACTTCGGTCGAATAGACCGGGATGGCCGCCCCGCCCTTGTTCGTGCAGAACTGACGAAGGTCATCCATGCCCAGCACGTGGTCGGCATGGCCGTGGGTCAGGATGAACGTGTCGACCTCGCGGACATCGTATTTCAGGCACTGCGTCCGGAACTCCGGGGCGGCGTCGACCTGGACGTGATGTCCCTCGATGACGACGTGGATGCTCGTCCGGGCGCGCCAGTTCCGCTCGTTCTTCAGGTCCAGGCCCGGATTGTCATGGGCGGGCAAAGGACAGCCCTGCGACGTGCCGCAGCCCATGATGAGGATTTCCATGAGGCGAAGAAGAGGCGAAATCGCCCGGAAGGCAAGAGACGGCCCGCGACTCAACCAAGGAGCACCTTGGTCATCCGCGCCCGATGGG
>CAIXQT010000370.1 GCA_903921665.1 uncultured Opitutia bacterium | reverse complement strand
GGGCGAAGGCACGGTTGGCCTGGGCCATCTTGTGCGTCTCTTCGCGCTTCTTCACCACGTTGCCGGTGTTGTTGTAAGCGTCGACGAGTTCGGCGGCGAGGGCTTCGGACATCGTGGTGCCCTTGCGGCCGGCGGCGGCGGCGGCGACCCAGCGCAGCGCGATGCTGTTCTGGCGCTCAGGGGAGACTTCGACCGGGACTTGGTAAGTGGCGCCACCGACGCGACGGCTCTTCACTTCGAGCTTCGGGCGGCAGTTCTCGAGGGCGCCAAGCATCAGCTCGACGGGATTGCCCTTCATCAGCTTTTCGCTGACCTTCTCGATCGCGCCATAGACGATGCCCTGGGCGATGGACTTCTTGCCGGACTTCATCACGACGTTGATGAGCTGGCTGATGAGGGGGGAGCCGTAACGGGCGTCCGGGAGATGGGCGCGCTTGGCTGCTTTGCGACGACGAGACATGATCTAAGGGAGTTGGGTGCGAAACGGATTAGGCCTTCTTTTCCTTCGGGCGCTTGACGCCGTACTTGGAACGGGAGCGACGACGCTTCTCGACGCCGGAGCAGTCGAGGGGGCCGCGGACGATGTGGTAACGGACGCCCGGGAGATCCTTGACGCGGCCGCCGCGGACGAGGACCACGGAGTGCTCCTGGAGCTTGTGGCCTTCGTCGGGGATGTAGGAGATGACCTCCTGGCCGTTGGTCAGGCGCACCTTGGCGACCTTACGCTGAGCCGAGTTCGGCTTCTTCGGCGTACGGATCATGACCTGCACGCAGACGCCGCGGCGGAAGGGCGAGTTGTTCAAGGCAGGCGACTTCGACTTGGCCTTGGGTTGGACACGCGGTTTACGGACGAGCTGGTTGATGGTAGGCATGGACCTCGGTAAATTGGGAAAAGAGTGTTTGGGCATAGGGGTGGGAGCCCCTCATGCAAGAGGAAAGTGCTTAGGTTTTAAGGTTTCTTTACTCCCCTACCCAGCCAGACCCCCCTCCGGCTTTTTTGTCGGGACAATTCCAACGCCCCTGCCATTACTCAAAACCCCTCCCATGCTGCCTAACCGCCTGACCCTCGCCTTTCTCCTTGGGATGACCTGCCTTTCGGGCCTAGCCCAGGCCCCCACCCCTTCCCTGACCACCCAGAAGACCGCCGAGGCCGCCAATCCCGCCGCTGAAGCTGATGCCGAAATCATCATTTTAGCAGGGTTGCCCCAACTTAAGGACAAAGAGGCGATTCTGAGCTACGCCCGGCAGACCTATATCAAGGCCGACCTGATCAAGGATAAGGCCCTGCTGCAACTGATCCGGCTGACCTTGGCCAAACTCGAGGATCAGCCTGAAAAGGCGGTCCAAATCCGCCAAGAGCACCTCAACCAGCTCGCCGATTTCTTCACGACCCAAGCCATGGCAGCCCAAGACGCCGGGCAGATGGCCGATGCGCTGCGCCTCATCCAGGTAGCGGTGCGTTGTAATCCGGGTAATGCTAAATCTAAGTTGTTCTATGCCAATTTCTTACACTCAATAGCCGGCCGAACGGATGACGCGATTCAAACCCTGAAGCACGGCCTGGAGTTCCTGCCCGTAGACGACCCCCTGACCAAGGACTACATGGAGCGGTATTTTCAACTTCTCCAAGCCCGGGAGCGCGACCAAGAGGTCATTGATCAAAGCCTGCAGCTTATCCGCGAGACGAAGAACATCCCGACCTACATGCGCGAGTCCCTCGCCCTTTCGGCGGCGACCTCTCTTTACTGGACCGGAAAGTATCCGGATGCAGTTAACATTATTTCCTCCAACAACTTAGATTCTAAGCCTAACGGCCTTTTGCTCAAGGCCCGTGCTCTCTTCGAGGGCGGCAAGACCCAGGAATCGATCGGCCTCCTCGAGGCCAAGACTTCCACCTTTAAGGGAGCTGGCCGCGATGCGGTGCTCTCCCAGCTAGCCCGCTTCCATATCTTGCTCGGCAACCACAAGCTGGCCCTGGCCGTGACTCAGGAGCGGATTTCGGCGGACGAAAAAGCCCCGTTCCCCCACATCCAGAAACTGCAGCTCCTCGACCGACTGGGTCTGAAGGATGAATTCGACCGGGAACTCCGCCTGATCTTCACGAACTATGCGGGCAGCTCGGCCCCGATGATCGCGCTGGCCAACTTCGCCGCCGAAAAAGGCTACGCTGAACTCACCGGCGCGCTCGCCAATTCCGCGGCGCAGCACGGGCTTGAACGCGCGACCTTCGCCGCCCTTCACCTTGAGGCGATCCTCAACGGACCCGACCCCGGCCAGGTGATCGTGCAACACCAACAGATCGTCGCCGCGGACAAGGCGTTCTTCAAGTCGAACGAACCCATCGTGCAGGCGCTCATCGCCATCGCCTACCATGCGCGCCAGAAACCCGATGCGGTGATCGCCAAGCGCGACCGCGACATCGGCGACCGTTACCTCACCGAATTCCTCAAGGCCAAGAATCTCGGACCCGAAGCCTATCGCTCCGTCGGCCGGCACCTGCGTGCGATTCGCGCGGGCGAAGCGGCGGTGCGCGTGCTCGAGGCCGGCATCGCGCTCTACCCCCGCTACTCTCAGCTCCGCGCCGATTACATCTCGGCCCGCATCCTGGCCGGCCAGACCGACACCTATGGCACGCGAAAGGCGGTCGCTGACGAACTCGAGTTGCTCCTCGCCATGCGCCGCCCGTCGCCCGCCATCTGGCAGGAAGCCGTCTCTTGGCTGCGCACCGAATCGAAACTACCCCTCGAACGACAGCGCAAGCTCGAGGCGGCGCTCACCCCGTTGATCCGCAGCAACCTCGACCCAGAGGCGCTCGCCGGCCGCTGATCGCCCGATGACGCTGACCCGCCGACGCGACGAGCTCATCGCGGAGCTCGAACCTTTCGCCGACCACCACGAGCGCTTCCAATACGTGATCGACCGCGCCAAGGCCGCGCCGGCCCTGCCCGCCGACCTGAAGCTCGACGCGTTCCTCATCGAAGGCTGCACCTCCAATCTCTGGCTGGTGCCATCCCTCGAAGCCGGCGTCTGCCGCTTCCGCTGCGACGCGGATTCTCTCATCACCAAAGGGGTCGCAAGCCTGGTCTGCGAATTCTACGACGGCGCCGCGCCGCAAGAAGTCGCCGCCACTGACGCCGATTTCCTGTCCGCGGTCGGCATCACGCAGCACCTCTCGCCTAATCGTCGCAACGGCCTCACGAACCTGGTCGGCAAGATCCGCGCTTTCGGTCAGGCCGCCGCCCGCTCCTGATAAGCCCCATCGGCGGGGCTTAACTCCTGCGATATGAACGCTTGGGATTTGCGCCGGCGGCTTTGTCGCTTGAAATGAAGGGATGAGCCAGCCGGAAACCGCCGCACCTGACCGACGTCTGTTCGGCCTGTGCCTGTTCACGCTCGGTTGGTCCGTGCTCGTGCTGCAGGCCGGCGGGTTCACCACGAGCATCCGCGCCGGCATGGCCTTCCTCGACTGGCCGCTCTCCAACGGCTCGGTCAACCCTCCGGGCTGGCTCACCGAGATCGATAAGTTCGCCGAGCACTCCCACCGCCTCGCCGCGACCGGACTGGGGCTGCTCTGCGTCGCGATCGCGATCGCCCATGGCTTGCGAGAGAACCGGCGCGCCGTCCGGCTCGCGGCCTATGCGCTGGTCGGACTCGTCGTCTTCCAAGGCTTGCTCGGCGGCCTGCGCGTGCTCCTCGACAGGCTCAACGTCGGCGGCGAGAGCAACTTCAAGGCGGCGGCCTTCGCCGTCGGGCATGCGGTCAACGCCCAGCTCACGCTCGCGCTTCTCGCCTTCATCGCCCTCGCCCACACCGTCGCCTGGCATCAGGCCCGCCGCTCCGCGCCCCGTTCCCTTTCCCGCGCCGGGGTCGTCGCCGCCGGGCTCACGCTCGCGGTGATCGTTGTCGGCGCGGTGATGCGCCAGGGCCACTTCACCCTCTGGGTCACGTCGCCCGCCGACGCGCTGTTCATTCCGTCCATCGGTACCGGCGCCGGCTGGTGGGTCAACCTGCTGCACCGCGGGGGCGCGCTCCTCGCCGGCACGGCCGTGCTCTTCTTCGCCATCCAGCTGGCCCGTCACGGCTTCCCGCTGCTACGCTGGGCCACCTTGGTCGCGCTGGTCTTCCTGCAGGTCCTGCTCGGCATCCTGAGCATCCGTCTTTACGACAATCCGCACGTCCGCACGGTGCACCTCGTCGTCGGCGCGGCCCTGTTCTCCTCCCTCTGCGCCGCCGTGCTGCTGGCCCGCCGCTCCACGGAAGAGTCTCCCGGCTGACCGTGGCGACTGATTTGCCTTTAACCCGTCGCGCAAAACCGCCACGACAAGACCGATGAGCGAACGCGCCGGATCCGTGCCTGCCGCCTACTGGGAGCTGACCAAGCCCCGGCTGTCGTTCCTTTCCGTCCTCACGGCGCTGGCCGGCTACTTCTGCAGCGAACCAGGCCAGGCCACGAACCCGAAGGTGCTCGTCTCGTTGGCGCTCGGCACCGCGCTCGCCGCAGGTGGCTGCGGCGCCGTCAACATGTGGTGGGAGAGCGACGCCGACGCCAAGATGGAGCGGACGCGCAACCGCCCCATTCCGGCCGGCATCCTGAAGCCCGGCGCCGTCCTCCTGTTCGGCATGTTGCTGCTTACGCTCGGCGTGGTCCTCGTCTGGGTCGGCACCGAACAGCCGCTCGCCGGCGCCTTGACGGCCGCCACGGCGGTTTCCTATCTCTTTTTCTATACGCCGCTCAAGCCGGTGACGTCCTGGTGCACGCTCGTCGGCTCGCTGCCCGGCGCGATTCCGCCGATCATCGGCACCGCCGCGAAACTCGGTCACATCGACACGATGGGCTGGCTGCTCTTCGGTCTGTTGTTCTTCTGGCAAGTCCCCCACTTCATGTCGCTCGCGGTGATGTGCCGCGAAGACTACGCGCGCGGCGGCTTCAAGGTGGCCACCGTCGACGATCCGTCCGGCCGCTCGGCCTCGATCTGGGCCCTGCTCTTCATCATCCCGATGCTTTTCGTCGCGGGGGCCATCGCCGCGCTCTTCTTTCCGGGTTGGACCAGCCCCTTTGTCTGGATCTCCTTCATCGCCGGCGCCTGGTTCTTCAAGCTCTGCCTGGATTTCGGAGTACCCAGCCGCCGGGCCGAAGTCGCCAAGCCGCTTTTCCTCGCGTCGATCCTTTACCTGCCCGTCGTCCTGTTGACTCTGACGCTGAACCGGATTTTCTGAGGCCATGGATGCGCGCGCCGACAAGGACCGCCTGCGCGCGGAACTCAAGGCCCGCCGCACGGCCCTGACGCCCCGCGAACTGCAGGTCGCCGGCGACGCCGCCGCCCGCCTGGTCACGCAGCTTCCGGAATGGAAGCAGGCGAAGACGGTCTGCCTGTACGCTTCGTTCGGCGGCGAACTCCCTACGGACGCGCTGCTGATACTCGCCCTGCTCGAGGGCAAACGGCTGCTCCTGCCGCGCGTGACGAACAAGACGACGCTCACGCTGCACGAGGTCACGGACCTCGCCTCGCTTCAGCCTTCCCGGCTCGGCATCCGCGAGCCGAAGCCGACCGCGCCGGTCGCGACACTGGCCGAGGCCGGCCTGATCCTCCTGCCTGGCCTCGGCTTCGATGGCGCCGGCCGACGCCTCGGGTTCGGCGGCGGCTTCTACGACCGCCTGCTCTCCAAGCCGCCCCGCAAGACCTTCCTGCTCGGCCACGCCCACGCTTTCCAACTGGTGTCGCGCCTCCCGGATGAGCCGCATGATATAAAAGTTAAGGCAGTGGTGACCCCGCAGGGCGTGATTCGCTGCCGAGTGCGTTAGCAGGTTTGCCAAGCGGGCGGATTCGTGTCCGATGGAGGGTCCGATGTCCGCCCCCCGACCAGACGCCATCCGCCTCCGCGGCGTCCGCCAGAACAACCTGAAGGGCTTCGACGTGGACATCCCGGTCGGCAAGCTGGTCGTGGTCACAGGCCTCAGCGGCGCCGGCAAATCGTCGCTGGTCTTCGATACGCTTCACGCGGAAGGGCAGCGCCGCTACGTCGAGACGTTCAGCCCGTACGTCCGTCAGTTCCTCGAACTGCTCCCCTCGCCGGCCCTCGACTCCGCGGAAAACGTCCGTCCGTCCGTCGCGATCAAGCAAGGCAACGCGGTCCGCACCTCGCGCTCGACGGTCGGGACGATGACGGAACTCTGCGACTGGTTCAAAGTCTGGTTCGCCCACCGCGCCGACCTGATCGATCCGGCCAGCGGCCAGGTCATCGTCCCGCGCGGACCGGACGCCGCCTGGCAGGATTCCCTCGCCCGCTTCCCCGGCCAGTCCCTCTCGCTCGCCTTTGCGGTCTCGAAACCCGAGACGCTGGGATGGAAGACGATCGCCGAAGAGTTCTCGAAGGCGGGCTTCAGCCGCGCTTTCGCCTCCGGCCAGCGCGTCCGTCTGACCGAAGACGAGATCCCCGCCGACGCGGCCGAGCTGCTCGTCATCCAGGATCGCGTGACGATCACGGCAGACCAGGCCTCGCGCTTCCATGAAGCGGCTCTCGCGGCCTTCCGCCTCGGCGGCGCCCGCCTCCGGTTGCTCGACGACCAAGGCCACGAGTTGTCTCGCTACAGCGAAGCCCTCGAGTCGCCGGTCGACGGACGTAAGTTCCGTCCGGCCTCGCCCGCGCTCTTCTCGTTCAACTCTCCCGTGGGCGCCTGCCCGGAATGCCGCGGCTTCGGTCGCGTCATCGGCCTCGACTGGAACAAGATCATCCCGAACCCGGCCTTGACGCTCGCCGAAGGCGCGATCGCGCCGTTCCAAGGTAACGTCTACGGCGAATCACAGAAGGACCTCGTGCGCGCCTGCCGCAAGGCGGCCATCCCGCTCGACGTGCCGTGGAAGAAACTTTCCGCCGCGCATCGCAAGTTCGTCGAGAACGGCGAGCCGGGCTACGTGCAAGGCGAGTACGACTCGAAGTGGTACGGCGTCCGCGGCTTCTTCCGTTGGTTGGAAGGGACGACCTACAAGATGCACGTGCGCGTCTTCCTTTCCCGCTGGCGCGCCTACGAGTCCTGCCCGAAGTGCCACGGCCGGCGCTTCCGCGAGGAATCGCTCTTCTGGCGCTGGCAGGGCAAAACCCTGCCCGAACTCTATGCCTCGCCCGTCTCGGACCTCCGCACGCTCCTCGCGCCGCTCGCGCCGAAGGATTCGCGCCATCCGGCCGACCATGCGCTCGAAGCCATCCTCGCCCGCCTCGGCTACCTCGAGGCGGTGGGCCTCGGCTACCTCGCGCTCGATCGCCTCTCACGCACGCTCTCCGGCGGCGAAGTCCAACGCGTCAACCTGACCTCGTGCCTGGGCGCCTGCCTCGCGGACACGGTCTTCGTCCTCGACGAACCCAGCGTGGGCATGCACGCCCGCGACCTCTCGCGCATGGTCGGCATCCTCCGCAGCCTCGTCGAACAAGGCAACACGGTGGTCGTCGTCGAACATGACGAATCCGTCATGCGGGCCGCCGACTGGCTGATCGAGATCGGCCCGCGCCCCGGGGCCGAAGGCGGACACCTCCTCTACCAAGGCATCCCGAAGGGCATCCTGAAGGTCAAGGATTCCGCCACGGGCAACTGGCTCTCCGGTCGCCGCGTCGCCGCGCCCCGCACTCCGCGCCCGATCGCCGATACGACGCCGCGCCTCCGCGTGAGCGGCGCGACGGTCAACAACCTGCGCGATTTCTCCTGCTCGATCCCGCTCGGCCGCCTCGTCGGACTCTGCGGCGTCTCGGGCTCCGGCAAATCGACCTTGCTCCATCAGGTCATCGGCCGTCGTGATCCGGAATCGGGCGACGAAGCCATGGAACTGAAATGGGTGAAGTTCGACAAGGAGCCGGCCGAGGTCGCGCTCGTCGACCAATCCCCCGCGACGCGCACCCCGCGCTCCAACCCCGCGCTGTACGTCGGCGCCTGGGACGCGATCCGCACGCTGCTCGGCAACTCGGCCGAAGCGAAGGCCGCCGGCCTCACGCCCTCGCACTTCTCGTTCAACGCCGGCGAAGGACGTTGCGAACGCTGCGGCGGCGCCGGTTGGGAGACGGTGGAGATGCAGTTCGTCTCCGACGTCGCCCTCCCCTGCCCCTCTTGTAACGGCAAGCGCTTCCGTGACGAGGTGCTCAGCTTCCAATATGACGGGAAGTCCGTCGGCGACCTGCTTGCGATGTCGGTCACCGAGGCGCGCCAGTTCCTCGGCGAACGCACGCCCGCCTCCGCCCAGCTCGCCTGCCTCGAGGAGGTCGGCCTCGGCTACCTCTCGATGGGTCAGCCGCTCACGACGCTGTCCGGCGGCGAAGCCCAGCGTCTGAAGCTGGTCCGCTACCTTTCCAAGATCGATACGCGCAAGACCGGCGCGCTCCTGCTCCTCGACGAACCGACGACCGGCCTGCACCGCGAAGACGTCTCGCGGCTGATCGCCCTGCTCCACCGCCTCACGGAAGCCGGCCACTCCCTGATCGTGGTGGAACACCACCTCGACGTCCTCAAATCGTGCGACTGGATCCTGGAGATGGGCCCCGAAGCCGGCCCCGGCGGAGGCAAGCTCGTCGCCGAAGGCACGCCGGCCGAAGTCGCGCAGGCCGGCACGGTCACCGGCCGCTTCCTGGCGCAAGGCGACGACGCCTTCGCGTCCGCGTCGACGACGGCAAGCAAACCGCGGCCGACTTCCATCTCCCTGCGCGGCGCCCGCGAACATAACCTGAAGGATGTCTCGCTGGAAATCCCCCACGGCTCGCTGACGGTGATGACCGGCGTCTCGGGCTCGGGCAAATCGTCCCTCGCGTTCGACATCCTCTTCGCCGAAGGCCAACGCCGCTTCCTGGAATGCGTCTCGGCCTACGCGCGACAGTTCGTCGAACAGCTGCCGAAGCCCGATATCGATTCGCTCACCGGCCTGCCGCCCACGGTCGCCATCGAGCAGCGCGTGACGCGCGGTTCCGCGAAATCCACCGTCGCGACGGTCACCGAAGTCGCCCAGTACCTGCGCGTGCTCTTCGCCCGTGCCGGCGTGCTGCATAGCCCGACCACGGGTGAGCCGCTGGAAGAGATGACCGAGGACGCGGTCGTCCGGCTCGTCGCCAAGAAGGCGAAGTCATTGAAGAAGGGCTCGCTCCTCGTCGCCGCCCCGCTCGTCCGCTCCCGCAAGGGCCATCACCGTCCGCTGGCCGAATGGGCCGAGACCAAGGGCCTGCGCCTGCTTCGCTGCGACGGCAAGATGCTCAAGGTGGACGGCTTCGAAGGGCTCGACCGTTACTCCGAACACGACGTCGACGCGGTCTTCGGCGAGATCCGCGCGGACGGCTTGATCCGCCTGCCCGACGAGACCGAGGAGTCCGGCGAGAAAGCCCTGCGCACGCTCGTCCGCCAGGCGCTGGCCTCCGGCAAGAACGCGTGCGTGCTCCTGGGCGCCGACGGCCATCAGGTCGCCTACCTCTCGACGTCGCGGAGCGATCCGGCCACGGGTGAATCTTTCCCCGAGGTCGACCCGAAGCACCTCTCGTGGAACTCTCCTCGTGGTTGGTGTCCGGACTGCCGCGGACACGGGCTGGAAGTGAAGACGTTCTCGTCCGACGAAGAAGAATCCATCAACGAGAACGCCATCGCGGACCGCGTCGGCGAAGAAGTCTGCCCGACGTGCCACGGCGAACGCCTCGGCCCCATCGGCCGCTCGGTGAAGCTCGCCGGACCGAAAGGGCGCTCGCTCTCGCTGCCTGGCCTGCTCCGCCTGCAGCCGGACGAGTCCCTCGCCTTCCTTTCCGGACTCAAGCTCGAAGCCCGCGAGAAAGCCATCGTGGGCGCGCTGCTGCCTGAGATCGGCGCCCGCCTCCGCTTCCTGGATTCCGTCGGCCTCGGCTACCTCGCGCTCGATCGCGGCGCCGATACGCTCTCCGGCGGCGAGGCGCAACGCATCCGCCTCGCGGCGCAGCTGGGCTCGACGCTTTCCGGCGCCCTGTACGTGCTCGACGAACCGAGCATCGGCCTCCACCCCCGCGACAACGATCGCCTCATCGGCTCGCTCAAGGATCTGCGCGACCGCGGCAATACGGTCCTCGTCGTCGAACACGACGAAGACACCATGCGCGCCGCCGACCTGGTGGTCGACATGGGCCCGGGCGCCGGCGTCCATGGCGGCACGATCGTCGCGCAAGGCACGGCGGCCGCGCTCGAGAAGCGGGCCGACTCCGTCACCGGCCGCTTCCTCAAGGAAGCCATCCCGCATCCGCTGCGCGGCGCCCGACGTCCGATCGCCGGCAAGGGCGCACCCGCCGAATGGGTCCGCCTGAAGAACGCCTCCTTGCGTAACCTCAAGGGCTTCGACGTCCAGATTCCCGTCGGCCGCCTTACGGTCGTCTGCGGCGTCTCCGGCGCCGGCAAGTCCACGCTGGTCACCGACCTGCTGGCGCCCGCGATCCGCGCGGCCATCGCCAAGAAGAAGGACGGACTCACGGGCAAGGAAGCCCTCGCGGTCGGCTCCCATCAAGGCAAGCCGGCTTTCGCCGCGCTTTCGGGACTCAAGGGTTTCCGCCAGCTGGTGGTCGTCGACCAGGAGCCGATCGGCAAGACCCCGCGCTCGACGCCGGCGACCTACATCGGCGCCTGGGACCTGATCCGCGAGCGCCTCGCTTCGCTGCCCGAAGCGGCCATCCGCGGACACGCCGCAGGCTTCTTCTCGTTCAATACTTCCGGCGGACGCTGCGAAGCCTGTTCCGGCGCCGGCCGCATCAAGCTCGAGATGAGCTTCCTCCCGGACACCTATGTGCCCTGCGAAGAATGCTCGGGGACGCGCTACGGTTCCGCCGCCAAGGCGATCCGCTGGAACGGCAAATCCGCCGCCGACCTCCTGGCGATGACGTTCGAGGAAGCGGCGGCGTTCCTTTCCTTCGACGCCAAGCTGGGCGACCTCTGCGGGCTGATGGTGAAGACGGGCCTAGGTTACCTCACGCTCGGACAGAGCAGCCCGACGCTCTCCGGCGGCGAAGCCCAACGCCTCAAGCTCGTCAGTGAGCTCGCCCAAGGCCTCCCGACGTTCCGCGAACGCTCGCGCGGTGAGATCCGTCCGAACCTCTACATCCTGGAAGAGCCGACCATCGGGCTGCACCAGTCGGACTGTCGTCGCCTGATCGAGCTGCTCCACGCGCTCGTCGACCAAGGCCACACGGTCGTCGTGATCGAACACCACCCCGATGTGATCGCCGAAGCGGACTGGGTCCTCGAGATCGGCCCCGAAGGCGGCAATGCCGGCGGCGAACTCGTCCACGCAGGCGACCCGGAATCCCTCGCCAAGCAGAAGAAGTCGCCGACGGCCCCGTCGCTCCGGCTCACGCTCGAACGCGGCTTGGTCAAGAAGTCCGCGGTTTAAGACGCCGCTCCCTGCGGTTCCCTTTGACCCAGGCCCGCCGAGGGCTATTGCTACAAGCCGAAGCCCGATGTCCTCCCGTCCTCTCCTCCTTGGCGTCAACATCGACCACGCCGCGACGCTCCGTCAGGCGCGTTACCGCGGCGCGCACCAGTCGCCGCATGCGGAGCCGGATGTCTTGGCCTTCACGCGCGAAGCCCTCGCCGGCGGCGCCGACGGCATCACGCTCCACCTGCGTGAAGACCGCCGCCACATCCAGGACGCCGACGTCCACGTGATCGCCGCGATCCCGGGCGTCCGACTTAACCTGGAGATGGCCTGCACGCCGGCGATGACCGCCTTCGCCCTGAAGCTCCGTCCCGCCGCCGTCTGCCTCGTCCCGGAATCCCGCGAAGAGGTCACGACCGAAGGCGGACTCGACGTCACCGGCCAGCTCGCCCGCGTCCGCGAGACCACCCAAGCCCTGAAAGCCGCCGGCATCGAGGTCTCGCTCTTCATCGGCCCGGACGCTCCGCAGATCGAAGCGGCCGCCGCCGTCGGCGCGCCGGTCATCGAACTCCACACGGGCGCCTTCGCCAACGCCTGGAAGTCGCCGGCCGCCGAAGCCGAGCTCGCGCGCCTGCGCGCCGGCTGCGAACTGGCGCATGGACTGGGGCTCGTCGTCAACGCCGGCCACGGCATCAACTACGACAATATCCGCGCCATCCTGACGCTCCCGCACCTGCACGAGCTCAACATCGGTCACTCCATCGTCGCCCGCGCCCTCTTCACCGGCATCCGCGGAGCGGTCGCGGAGATGAAGGC
>CAIXQT010000369.1 GCA_903921665.1 uncultured Opitutia bacterium | reverse complement strand
GACGCCTTGGCCGGTCTCGCCGGCATGATGGTCGGCGGTATCGCCTACGCGCTCAGCTTCGACTGGATCGCGGCGAACGTCCTGCCCGTGGGCGCCTACGGCAAGCTTCGCCTGCCCGAACTCCTCGGCCTGCCCGAGTGGGTCTGCTACGTCGGTCTGGTCGTCATGACCGTCGGCATCTTCGCCCTCGTCGCGAAAGCGGAGAAGAACAAGTAGTCTTCGCAGGTAGGGCGGCGATTGCCATCGCCGCCGTTCGAAACCGAGGCCGGGAGTCGTCGGGCCTTAGCCTAACTCGATTGACGTCCCTATCTGCCGTCGCGAACGGACGTGATGGCAATCACGTCCCTACCCGTTGAGACAAAACTCAAAGGGAAACCGGAGACCGGATGATTGGCTCGGGGCATATGTCCCAAGCTAACATTCCGGTTCCCGGCCTCCCCTTGCCTCTTGTTCATCGCTGCCCCTACCCCTGCCCCCACCCCTACCCCTTTTACATTCCACTCTTGCCTCCCGCCCAAATACATTCAAACTTCTGAATATGACGAAAGCCCAGCCGCTTGACCCGAAGGTCCTTCGCCACTGCGCGGGAGCGCTCCGCACGCTTTCCCACCCGGACCGCCTCCGCATCGTCGAGGCGCTGGAAAACGGCCCGCTGGATGTCTCCGAGCTCACCACCCGCCTCCGCCGTCCGCAGGCCACGGTCAGCCAGCACCTAATGCGCCTCCGCGCCCACGGCTTGGTGGCTGCCGAACGCGAGGGCCGCGTCGCTCGCTACCGCGTGGCCCATGCGGGCTGCCTTTCCATCCTCGGCTGCATCCGCTCCCAATTCTCCAAATAATCCTATGACCACCTCTCCCAAGATCCTCATCGTCGGCGGCGTCGCCGGCGGCGCCTCGGCTGCCACGCGCGCCCGCCGTATGAACGAAAAGGCCCGCATCATCATGCTGGAGAAGGACTCCTACGTCTCCTTCGCCAACTGCGGCCTGCCCTACCACCTCGGCGGAGTCATCCAGGATCGCGCCAAGCTGCTCGTGGCCAAGCCCGAGATGTTCAAGAAGCGCTTCAACATCGAGGTCCGCGTGCGCCATGAGGCCCTGTCGATCGATCGCGCCAAGAAGACCGTGCGCATCCGCGACAACGTCGCGGGCACGGAATACGACGAATCCTACGACAAGCTGATCCTCGCTCCCGGCGCAGCCCCGCTCATCCCCGACGTCCCGGGCGTCCGCGCCCAAGGCGTGCATTCGCTCCGCAACATCGAGGACATGGACCGTATCCTCGCCCAGCTGCCTTCGGTCAAGAAGGTCGCCGTCGTCGGCGCGGGCTTCATCGGCCTCGAAGTCGCCGAACAGCTGAAGGAACGCGGCCTGGACGTCACCCTGATCGAGAAGGTCGGCCAGGTGCTGCCTCCGCTCGACGCCGAGATGGCCGAGCCGCTCCGTCGCGAAGTCCTCCGTCATGGCATCCGCCTGATCTCCGGCGCGGGCTTCAGCGCCATCCGCGAAGCCGCCGGCAAGGCCACGGGCGTCGTGCTCGAGAACGGCGTCACGGTCGAAGCCGATCTGGTCATCCTCGGTCTCGGCGTACGACCCTACAACCAGCTCGCGGTCGCCGCCGGACTCGGAGTCGGCCCCACGGGCGGCATCTTGACCGACGAGTTTCAGCGCACGGCGGACCTTGATATCTATGCGGTCGGCGACGCCGCGGAATACCGCATCGGCACCACCGGCCTGCGCGGACGCGTCCCGCTGGCGGGCATCGCCAATCGTACCGGCCGCCTCGTGGGCGAACACGCCGCGACGGGTAACTCCGCCGCCGCTCCGGCTGCCTGGGGCACCGCGATCATCAAGGTCTTCGGACTCGGCGCGGGCATCGCAGGAGACTCCTTGAAGTCCGCCCTCAAGCGCGGCCTATCGGCCCGCGCGGTCCATATCACCGCCAACCATCACGCCGGCTATTACCCCGGCGCTAAGTCGATGACCCTTAAGCTCGTCTACGAAGCCGGCACGGGCCGCATCCTCGGTGCCCAGGCGGTCGGCGCGGCGGGCATCGACAAGCGTCTTGATGTCGTGGCCTCGTTCCTCCACTTCGGCGGCACCGTGCGCGACCTCGCGCAGGTCGACCTCGCCTACGCCCCTCCCTTCGGTTCGGCCAAGGACCCGCTGCACATGGCCGCCTTCGCGGCGATGAATGATCTCGACGGCCTCGCCCCGATCCTCCCGCCCGACGTCGACCTGACGTCCTATCAGGTGGTCGATCTCCGCGATGCCGATGAGTGCGCCGAGCTCAAGCTCATCGGCGCCGAGCATGCCCGCAATATCCCGCTCAACACCCTGCGCGAACGCCTCGGCGAACTCGATAAGTCCAAGCGGACCGCCGTCGTCTGCCACAGCGGCCTCCGCGCCCACGTGGGCACGCGTCTGCTCCGCGAGCACGGCTTCGATGCCTTCAACGTCAGCGGCGCCACCTACATCCGCGATCTCGCGCTGCGTCGTCCGCTCGACGTCGCCCCGGCCGCCAGTTCCTGCGGCTCGGTCAAGGCCTGCGGCGCTCCCGGAGCGCTCGCCACGGACAGCCATGACGAACTCCATCCGCTCAATGTCATGGCCGAAGCCGGCTCAGGGGCGCTGCTGCTCGACGTCCGCTCGCCCGGCGAATTCCGCTCCGGACGTGTCCAGGGCGCCATCAACCTGCCCCTCGAAAACGTGACCGCTGAATCCGTCCGCGCCCTGCTTGTAGGCAACGACCAGAAGACCGTCGTGCTCCTCTGCGCTTCCGGTGGCCGGGCCCGTACCGCCGCCAAGAAGCTCGAGGCCAGCGGCCTCAAGACCCTCGTCGTCCAGGGCGGCACCAATTCCTGCCAGCAGGCCGGTCTACCCATGGACAAAGACGCCGGCGGCATGATCTCCGTCGAACGTCAGGTCCGTATCGCCGCGGGCGCCATGGTCTTCACCGGCGTCATGCTCGGCACCTTCGTCCACCCCGGCTTCTACGGCCTCAGCGGCTTCGTCGGCGCCGGCCTCGTCTTCGCCGGCGTCACCGACTGGTGCGGCATGGGACTGCTGATCGCCAAGGCACCGTGGAATAAGTGATTGGCCAGGGGACACGTGGGCAAGGTGACACGTGGACAAGGGGAGACGCAGGCTGCCTTGGGTAGGGCGGCGATTGCCATCGCCGCCGTTCGAGACCGAGGCCGGGAGTCGTCGGGCCTTAGCCAAGGGCGGATGACGTCCCCTATCTGCCGTCGCGAACGGACGTGATGGCAATCACGTCCCTACCCCAGTCGCCTTCCCGCCACCTGCCACCTAGGGCCACCACCCGCCACCTGGATCGAGTTTCTCACCTTTGCACCTTTGCACAGGAGCAAGGCTCCGATTTGCACTTTTGCACTTACACACCCCGCCCACTTGCCCCCTGCGAAGGCTTTGCCTTCGCTCGACTTTTGAGCGGCGATGGGTAGAACTTACCCATGTCCAAAAAGCCTGCCAAGCTGACCAGCTACCCTGAATTCCTGAAGGAACTGCTCGAGGCGAAGTCCCCGACCGGACATGAGTTCGCGGCCCAGAAGGTCATCGACGACCACGTCGAGAAGTCGGCCGACAAGTATTCCAAGGACGCGCTCGGCAACCGCATCGCCGAGCTCAAGGGCGACGGAGGCCCCACGCTGATGTTCGCCGGCCACATCGACGAGATCGGCCTGATCATCTCGCACGTCGACGACAAGGGCTACCTGTACTTCGAATTCCTCGGCGG
>CAIXQT010000368.1 GCA_903921665.1 uncultured Opitutia bacterium | reverse complement strand
TGCATGTGCCGCAAGGTGTCCGGGTTCAAGTCCCGGCCTGAGCACCAATTTAGGCTGGGTCGGTCCGGAAACGGGCCGGCCCTGTTTTTGGTTCACATCAAACCCGACACCCCGCAGTAGTAGGGTCATGGCTACGCAGGGAAAACTCGACGTCCTCATCCTCGGCTCCGGCGGTCGGGAGCATGCCTTGCTTAAGGCCTGCCTTCGCAGCCCGCGCGTGGCCAAGGTTCGCGTGGCCCCCGGCAACGGCGGCATGGCCCTGGAAGCTGAATGTCTCGAGGTCGACGCCGCCAACCCCGCCGCGGTCTTGGAACTTGTCCGTCGCACGGCCTCCACTTTCGTGATCGTCGGCCCGGAAGTCCCGCTCGCCGCTGGCGTCGTGGACGCCCTCGAAGCCGCGGGCATTCCCGCCTATGGCCCGCTCGCCGCCGGCGCGCGCCTCGAGGCCAGCAAGGCCTTCAGCAAGGATTTCATGGTGCGCCACAAGGTGCCGACCGCCGCTTCCGAGACTTTCCGTGCCCTCGCGCCCGCCCTTGAATACGTGCGCAAGCAGCCTG
The DNA here is from genome assembly GCA_903921665.1 of uncultured Opitutia bacterium. GTDB lineage: Bacteria > Verrucomicrobiota > Verrucomicrobiia > Opitutales > UBA953 > UBA953. The sequence continues at coordinate 11,168 of CAIXQT010000368.1, read as the reverse complement.
TCCCTATTGTCATCAAGGCCTCGGGCCTGGCCGCAGGGAAGGGTGTCGTCATCGCGACTTCGCATGCCGAGGCCGAGGCCGCGTTGCGCGACATGATGGAGACAAAGGTCTTCGGCGCGTCAGGCGACGAGGTCGTCATCGAGGAATTCATGCAGGGCGAAGAGGCGTCGATCATGCTCATGGTCTGCCGCGACGAGTATCTGATGCTTCCGCCCAGCCAGGACCATAAGCGCGTCGGCGAAGGCGATACCGGTCTCAACACCGGCGGCATGGGTGCGTACGCGCCCACCACGGTCGTCACGCCTGAGGTCGAACGCCGCCTTCGGGACGAGATCATCGCGCCCACGCTGCGCGGCCTCAGGGCCGACGGCATCGATTACCGCGGCACGCTTTACGTCGGCATCATGGTCACCGCGACGGGTCCGAAGGTCGTCGAGTTCAATGTCCGCTTCGGCGACCCCGAGTGCCAGGTGCTCATGCCTTCGCTCGAGACCGACCCCGTGCAGATCATGGAAGACATCGCCCATGGGCGCTTCCGTCCGGCGGCGGTGAAGCTGCGTCCCGGCGCCACGATCATCATCGTCCTCGCCGCCGGCGGTTACCCGGGCGAGATCCGCAAGGGCGACCCCATCACCTTGCCCGCGAGCCTGCCCGAGGGCGTCGATATCGTCCACGGCGGCACCAAGCGTCTGCCGGACGGACGGGTCGTCACCACCGGCGGCCGCGTCCTGGGTGTCGTGGCCCATGGCCCGACCCTGCAGGAGGCCGCCCGTCGGGCTTATGCCGTGGTTCCGCAGATCAAATTCGAAGGCTGCCACTACCGTCGGGACATCGGCTACCGCCAGCTCCGTCGCGACGGGGTGGTTTGAACACTTGAACCGAGGGGCCAATCCCTCATCTTGGAGTCATGGCCGTCGAACGAGACACCGTCACGTTTGTCTGCACGGGTAATACCTGTCGCAGTCCGATGGCGGAGGCGTTGCTCCGGGCGACGTTGGCCAAGCGAGGGCAGGGGCTCGAGCAGCTGAAGGTCGCCTCCTTCGGCCTCGCCGCGCAGGACGGGCAGCCCGTCTCCGCGAATTCGGTCAAGGCCATGCAGCGCATCGGCCTGGATGTCTCCGGCCACCTGAGCCGGTTGCTGACCCAGGCCGACGTCGACCGGAGCGCCGTGATCTTCGGCATGACCGAGTCGCATCTCGCCGCCCTCCATTCCCGTTTCGACGTCTTGCCTGATTTCGTGCTGCTCCTCCGCGACGTGCTGCCGACCGACGTCCCGCGGGATATCGCCGACCCGTTCGGGGGCGGCTATCGCGATTACGAGGAGTGCCGCGATTCCATGGTTGAAGCGATGCCTGCGATGGTGGAGTTTCTGCGCCAGAATCTTTCCCGATGACCAGCCCGCTTACGCTTTCCTTCGGCAGTGACCACGGCGGACTCGCCTTGCGACGCGGTCTGATCGAAGCGCTCAAGGCCAAGGGCTATGTCATCCTCGACCGCGGCACCGAGACCGAGGCCTCTTGCGATTACCCTGACTACGCCCACGCCGTCGGCGCCGACGTCGTCGGTGGCCGTGCGAAATTCGGCATCCTCGTCTGCACCACCGGCATCGGGATCTCCATCGCCGCCAACAAGGTGCGCGGCATCCGGGCCGCCCTCGTCCAGAGCGCCGACGCCGCGGGCCTCAGCCGCCGTCATAACGACGCCAATGTCCTGTGTTTCGGGGCCAAGTACGTCGACCTCCCGACCGCCCTGGCGTGCGTCGAGGCTTTCTTGTCCGCCGAATTCGAAGCCGGCCGCCATACCCGCCGCGTGGACAAGATGGAGTCTTCATGTGGATAACCCCGCCGATTTGCCGTTGCCACGCTTCCTCGCACGATTTGCCCTTTCCCACCTCCCAACATGACCGCCATTCGCCGCATCCCTCTCGCCCAGCTCGATCCTGAGATCGATCGCCTGATCAAGGCCGAGCTCAAGCGTCAGCAGACGCACATCGAGCTGATCGCCTCCGAAAACTTCACGCTCCCTGCCGTCATGGAAGCCCAGGGCAGCATCCTGACGAACAAGTACGCCGAAGGTTATCCCGGTAAGCGCTGGTACGGCGGCTGCGAGAACGTCGACCAGATCGAGCAGCTGGCCATCGATCGCGCGAAATCCCTCTTCGGCGCCGACCACGCCAACGTCCAGCCGCACTCCGGCAGCCAGGCCAACGCCGCCGTCTACTTCGCGACCATCAAGCCCGGCGACAAGATCCTGACCATGAACCTGTCGCATGGCGGCCACCTCACGCACGGCAACTCCGCCAATTTCTCCGGCAAACTCTACACCGTCGTCCACTACGGCGTGGGCGCCGATGGCCGCATCAACTACGACGAAGTCGAGGAGATGGCCAAGCGCGAGAAGCCCAAGATGATCACCGTGGGCGCGTCCGCCTACGCCCGTGAGATCGACTTCGCCCGCTTCGGCAAGATCGCCAAGGAGAACGGCGCGTTGCTCCTCGCCGATATCGCGCACATCGCCGGCCTCGTCGCCGCGGGCGTGCACCCGTCGCCCGTGCCTTACGCCGACTTCGTCACGACCACCACGCACAAGACCCTGCGCGGCCCGCGCGGCGGCCTCATCCTTTGCAAGGCCGAGCATGCCAAGGCCATCGACTCTTCCGTCTTCCCTGGCGCCCAAGGCGGCCCGCTCGAGCACGTCATCGCCGCGAAGGCCGTCTGCTTCGCCCAGTGCGCCACCCCGGAGTTCAAGGAATACGCCCAGCAGGTCGTCGCCAACTCCCGCGCCCTCGCCGACGAACTCGTGAAGCTCGGCTTCGGCCTGATCAGCGGAGGCACGGACAACCACCTCAGCTTGCTGGATCTCCGCAAGAGCCACCCGAACGTCTCCGGTAAGGACGCCCAGCTCGCCCTGGACGCGGCCCATATCACCACCAATAAGAACACCGTGCCGGACGAGACCCGCAGTCCCTTCCAGGCCAGCGGTATCCGCGTCGGCACCCCGGCGGTGACTTCCCGCGGCATGAAGGAGCCCGAGATGAAGGAAATCGCCAAGGCCATCGCCGTCGTGCTGTCCGACCCCCAGAACCCGGCCAAGATCGCCGAGGCGCAGGGCATCGTGGCCTCCCTGACCGGCCGATTCCCTCTGCCTTATTAAGCTTATTAGTTCTTCTTTTCCGCTTCCCAAAACGGTAATTTTACCCTATTTTCATTCTTACCCCACGAAATCTATGAATACCTCCACCCGTAACCGTAAGGGCTTTACGCTCATCGAACTCCTCACGGTGATCGCGATCATCGGCATCTTGGCTGCCGTGCTCTTCCCTGGCGTCCAGGGTGTCATGCGCTCCGCTAAGAAGAACAGCGCGCTGAATAAGCTGCGCTCCATCGGCCAAGGCTACATGAACTGGGCCGGCGGTAACAAGGCCATCTCCAACGGCGCTTGGGCTTCGGGCAAGACCCAGTCCACGTCTCTTTCCGGTTATGCCGCGATTCTTGCGGATGGCGCCTCTCTCGACTCCGGCGAACTGTGGTTCCTCGACGCCGACCCGGCTTCCGACGGCATCGCCGCCATCCCGAAGACCGTCATTACCAAGACCGGCAGCACGGTCTCCGTGGCCGCGGCTTTCACCACCGCGCTTACCCAGGGTAAGTCCGGCTGGGATCTCTATACGCCGACCTCCCGCTCCCTCGTCGGTAACGTGAACGCCCCGCTTGCCTGGACCCGTGGCCTCAATGCCACCGGCAACTGGCCGGCCGCTGGCGCCACCGCCACCGACTCCGTCTGGGGCACCGAAGGCGGCCACATCGTCTACGGCGACGGCCACGTCTCCTGGTGCTCGGACACCCTCACGACCGGTACGAACTTCTTCTCCAAGGCTGACGGCACCGCTTCGGCTAATTGGAAGGATTCGGCTGGCGTGCCTCAGGGTACCGTCCCGGCCCCGACGCTCGTCACCCAGAACTAAGCCTTCTGGATCTCCTCAAAAGGCCCTGCGATGCAGGGCCTTTTTGTTTACAATCGGAATCGGCTAAGGTCTTGCACTCGCCCTTGGGTCGTCATATCTAACTACGCCCCCCCCCCACCTCCTACTCATGAAACATTCTCGTCCCTCGCGCAAAGGTTTCACGCTCATCGAACTCCTCACGGTGATCGCGATCATCGGCATCTTGGCCGCCGTGCTCTTCCCTGGCGTCCAGGGCGTCATGCGCTCCGCCAAGAAGAACAGCGCGCTGAACAAGCTGCGCTCCATCGGCCAGGGCTACATGAACTGGGCTCGCGGTAGCCGCAACATCTCCAACGGCGCCTGGGCGTCCGGCAAGACCCAGACTACGTCGCTTTCGGGCTACGCCGCCATCCTCGCCGACGGCGCTTCGCTCGACTCCGGTGAACTCTGGTTCCTCGACGCCGACCCGGCTGCCGACGGCATCGCCGCCATCCCGAAGACCGTCATCACCAAGACCGGCAGCACGGTCTCCGTGGCTGCCTCTTTCACGACTGCGCTGACGCAGGGCAAGTCCGGCTGGGATCTCTACACGCCGACCTCCCGCTCGCTCGTGGGCAATGTCACCGCCCCGCTCGCCTGGACCCGTGGCCTGACCGCCACCGGCAACTGGCCGGCCGCCGGCGCCACCGCCGCTGACTCCGTCTGGGGTACCGAAGGCGGCCATGTCGTCTACGGCGACGGCCACGTCGCCTGGTGCTCTGACACCCTCACGTCCGGTACGAACTTCTTCACCAAGACCGACGGCTCGGCCTCGGCTAACTGGAAAGATTCCGGCGGTGTCCCCCAGGGCACGGTCCCGGCCCCGACGCTCGTTACGCAGAACTAAATTCCTGCGCACCCCTCGAAAAGCCCCGTCCTGCGGGGCTTTTTTGTTTCCGTCCGTTCCACGTCTGCCACCTTCGATCCAGCATGACGACCTTCCGCGCGTGGCTCGCCGCCTGCCGCCCCAAGACCTTGGTGGCGGCCGTCGCGCCCATCGCGCTCGGCGGAGCGGTCGTAGCGGCCTATTCGGGCGACCTTGGTCTCTGGGCCGATCCGGCTTTCTTGTGCATCCTTCTGAGCTGCCTGGGGTTCGCGCTCTGCGTGCAGGTCGCTTGTAACTTCGCCAACGATCTCGGCGACTCGCTCCGCGGCGCGGATACCGCCGCGCGCGTCGGCCCGCGTCGTGTCGTATCGGGCGGGGACCTCTCGCCGGCCGCCATGAGGTACGGTATCTGGATCGCCTGCCTGCTCGCCCTCGTCCTCGGCGCACCCGTCGCCTTGCTCTCGCCGTGGCTGCTGCTGGCGGGCTTGCTCGCGATCGCCTGTGCGCTCGCCTACACGCTCGGTCCATTCCCGCTGGCATATCATGGGCTCGGCGACGTGTTTGTGGTCGGTTGTTTCGGCGTGCAGGCGACGGTGCTGACGGCGTGGGCTCTTTGCACGCCTGACCTGATGGGCTGCGGCTGTAGCACGCCGCCGATGCCTTGGGCGCCTGCGCTGCTCGCCGGCTTGGGGCTCGGTCTCCTTGCCGACAACATCCTCGTCGCGAACAATGCGCGTGACTACGAGACCGACCTCGCTGTCGCTAAGCGTACTACCGTCGTGCGCTTTGGTCGCGGCTTCGCGCGTAACCTCCACGGGTTTAATTCCATCCTCGGCCTGGCTTGCCTCGGGCATGTCTTCGGCTGGGCGCCCATGGTCTTGCTGCCCTTGGCCCTATGGCAGCATCTCGCCTTCCGTAAGGCCGCTCAGCCGGCCGATTTCCTGCCGTTTCTGGGGCGTGCGGCGGGCCTGATGCTCCTGGCGACGATCCTGTGCGTAACTGCCACTTGCCTCGGGTGGGTGCCGGCTGACAGCCTGTGGATGCGATGAGTCAGCCTCCGTCCCTCGCCGAACAGCTCGAAGCCCTCGTCAACGGGGGTGCGCGTCCGTCGTGGGACGAATACTTCATGGCCACCGCCGTGCTCGTCAGCTCGCGCTCGAGCTGTGAGCGTCTGCATGTCGGCTGCATCATCGTGTCGACCGGCAAGCACCCGAACCGCCTCGTCGCCGCCGGTTACAACGGTTTCCTGCCCGGCGCCCCGCATGACTCGCACGTCCGCGACGGCCACGAGCTCGCGACCGTGCACGCCGAGCAGAACGCCGTCGCCGACGCCGCCAAGCGCGGGGTCTCGCTCCAAGGCACCGTCTGCTACGTCACCCATTTCCCGTGCGTGAACTGCGCCAAGATCCTCGCCGCCGCGGGCATCACCGAGGTGCGTTACCGCCATGATTATAAGAACGATCCGCTCGTCGCGGAGATGTTCGGCCAAGCCGGCGTGAAGATCGCGCGCCTGGAACGCTGATGGCCCGCGCTCCGCGAACGCTGGCGGGGCAGTTGCTGGTCTCGCATCCGCAGCTGCGCGACGACCATTTCCGCGAGACGGTCGTGCTCTTGCACAGCCATTCGGCGGAGGATGGCGCCTTAGGCGTCATCCTGAACCGTCCGCTCGGTCGCGAACTCGGCCAAGTGGAGTCTTCGGCCACCCTCGCGCCGCTGGACGGCGTTCCGCTGTTCGAAGGCGGACCTGTCTCGACGGATCGGCTGGCGTTCGGCGGTTGGTTCTTCCCGGCCAAGGGCGAGGCCGAGGTGCGCTTCGGCCTCGGCCAGGAAGACGCCATCGCGTTGGCCCAGGACGCGCGCTTCCGGCTCTGCGCCTTCATCGGCTACGCGGGATGGTCGGCCGGGCAGCTCGAGAAGGAGCTGGGGATGAACGCCTGGGTCGTCTGTCCGTTCGACGCGCGCTGCGCCGACCATGAAGGCGTGGAACTCTGGAAGAAGCTCCTTGAGCGCCATCGTCCGGACCTGCGGCTCGAGGCGGATTCGCCGGAGAATCCGGGTCTGAACTGAGCCGAGCGGCGCTGCGCGCCGCGGGGATCGGTTGGCATGGGGGGACGGCTGCGAAGCAGTCGCGTCAGCGCGCCGTCGAGAGAAGGATCTCGACGTTTTGCTGGAGCAGTTCGCCGGCGGAGCGGCCGTCCGGTCCGAGCATCTTGCGTTGGATCAGCAGGGCGCGGCGGGCTTGGTCGAGTTCCTGGACGCGCCAGCGTCCGACCGGCAAGGCCGGGTCGGTCGATTCGAGGGCCGTCCAGCGGATCGGCATGCCTTGCCAGGAGAATTCGACGTACCAATGCGAGGTGCGGGCCGGGTCGCCGCGGGTGAGCATCGGATAGCGCTTCACGAATTCGGGGCTCTTCGCCGTATGCATCACGACCGAGAGGGCGACCGGCTGGCTGCGCACCACGGCGAGCAGGTTGGGGTTCTTCGCGCCGAGCACCAGCATCGGATCCATGCCGATCAGGTTCTGGCCGTTCCAGAGACCATGTTGGTTCGGGCTCTTCCGGTTCTCAGGCTGGGCGGCATACCAATTGTTGAAGCCGGTCGAAAGGAGCAGGCCCACCTCGAAGTGCAGGTGCGAACGGTCTTTCGTGATGGCGCTGACCCCGGCGGAGGTGTGGCCCATCAGCGCGATCGGCGTACCGCGGCGGACGCCCGCGCCGACCTTCAGGGTGGGTTCGATCTTCGCGAGGTGGGCGTAGAGCGTGTAGACGGAGAGCTCCGCATCAGGGTGGAGCAGCACGACATACTTGCCGTAAGGCCCGTTGACGTGCTGGTTCACGTAGGCGACCTGGCCGTCCATCGCGGCGAGCACGAGGTCGAGCGGTTCGCCGGCGGCGTTGACCGCGACGGGCTTGATGTCGACCCCTTCGTGGAAGCGCTTGCCCTCTTCGCGGACCATGCCGAAGGTGCCGGACTCCGGCTTGCCGGAGACCGTCGGTTGCAGGAAGTCGTCCGGATCGCGCAGCGTCGCCCGATCCATCGAAGTCGGCCACGAGACTTCCGTGGCGTTGAGGGGCGTCGCCGCGAGCGCGACGAAAAAGAGGAGGAGTCGGCGGCTCCGCAGGCTCACTTGCGTTCGGCTTCCTTGATCTTGCGGACCTTCAGCGACGAGATGTTCAGCCGCTTGCTGATGTCCATGACCGCCTCGGTGTTCGAAAGGCCCTTCTTCTCGACGTGGAACATCAGGTTGCCGTCGCTGATCTGGCGGTCGATCGGCATGATGCCGACCGCCGTGTCGTTGATCACCAGGACGAAATGGCGACCGCGGGCTTCGCGGCTGTAGTTCATCACGTCGATCGCGCCTTGCCGGTCGAGCTGGACGAGCAGGAATTCCTGCCGAAGGTCGGGGTCGCCGCTCGTGATCGGCTGCGTGCCGAGGATTTCCTCGGCCGGGACGAGGGCGCGGGTCATCACCGTGATGGAGACGCCGCTCACCGGCAGGCGGACTTCCTGCTTCATCGAGCCACCGACGGAAGGCGAGGCCTCCACGAAGACCGAAGCGATCTCCTCAGGCATGTCGGTGTTCTTGCAGCCGACGAGCAGCAAGGCGCCGAGGGCGAGGGCGAGGCGGGAGAAGGTCATGGAAGGTCAGCCGACGAGCAGGTCGAGGGAGGCGCCGACCTGCAGGATGTGGGCGGGCTGGAGGTCCAGCACCGGCACGAGGTGGGTCTGCTTGCTGGCGGCATGCACGTAGGTCATCAGGCCTTTGTCAGCGACGCCGACCTGCTTGATGATGCGCTTACGCTCCAGGAGCATGGCGAGGATGTGCTTGAGCACGCCCTTGTCGCCGGACGGATCGGCTTCTTCTTCGTAGAGCGAGAGGAAGAATTCCTCGCGGGAGGCGAGGAGCTGGGCGCGGTGGGCCTGTTCTTCTTCGCCGCGTTCCTTGACCTCGCGCGTCCAGCGTCCGAGGAGGATGCCGTCGGGCTTGAAGTCGGCCGAGTGGTCGCGGAGCACGTCGCAGCGCTCGATGTTGCCACCGACGGGCTTGTAGACGACGCACGTCACGAGGTCGCCGACGTGGAGTTCCTTGCCGGATGCGGCGCAGATGCGCGCGATGGGTTTAACCTGCCAGTCCATGACCTTGAAGAGAAGTCGGGCGGGGCGGGGCGGGCAACCCCATTCAGGACGGTTTGCGGGTGACTTATTGGCTGTCCCGGGCAGTCTGGCAGGCATGTCCGAAACCCCTGCCGCCGGCGTCGCCTTGCTCGTGGTCGACGTCCAGCCGACCTTCCTGAAGGCCATGCAGGACGGCGAGGGTTGCCTGCGTCGCTGCCTCCTGGCCGCTTCGGCCGCCAAGTTGCTGGGGGTGCCTGTGATCTTCACCGAACAGGTCCCGGCCAAGTTGGGTCCGACCCATCCCGATCTGCTCTTGGCCGCTGGCGAGGGAAGGGCCGTCTTCGGCAAGACCGCCTTCTCGGCGTTCGGCGCCCCGGGGCTCGCGGAGGCGTTGACCAAGGCACAGGTCAGCCAGCTGCTCATCTGCGGATTGGAGATCCCGGTCTGCGTCTACCAGACCGCCATGGATGCCCTGCGCGAGGGTATGGGGGTCACGATCCTGTCCGACGCCGTGGAAGCCCGCCGGCCGGAAGACGCCGTTACTTGCCTGGAGGCGCTCCGGGCGGCGGGTGCCCACATCCTGCCGACCGAGACCGTCTTCTACGCGATGCTCGGAGATGCGACGCACCCGCAGTTCCGCGCTTATACCGAACTCGTCAAGCAGGCCGCTTAGGCTTGGTCGACCATCAGGCTCGCCGCCGGCACCGCGGCGGCGCCGATGGGCAGGCCGACATCGGCCCACGCCGCGAAGGCGATCATGCCGGCGTTGTCGCCGCAGTGCTTCGGTTCGGCCACCAGCATCGGCAGGCTCCGCTGCTGGGCGACCTGCGCCAGGCGCGAGCGCAACGTGCGGTTATTGGCGACGCCGCCGGAAAGACCGACGGATTTATAGCCACCGAGATCGAGCGCCGCGCCGGCCTTCGACGCGAGTTGCTCGATGATCGCGTGCTGATAACCTGCGCAGAGATCGGGCAGTTCCGCGGCAAGCAGCGCGTCGGACATCTTTTCGAGCTGATAACGCAGGGCCGTCTTCAGGCCGGAGAAACTCATCCTGAGGTCGGCCTTCTCCGGGATGCCGCGCGGGAAAGGGTATTTCTTCAGGTCGCCCGTCGCGGCCAGCTTCTCGATCAGCGCGCCGCCCGGGTAGGGCAGTCCTAGCAGTTTCGCGCCTTTGTCGAAGGCCTCGCCCGCCGCGTCATCGACCGTGCGGGCGACGACCGTGAGCTTCCGTTGTTCGTCCATTCTCACCAGCAGCGTATTGCCGCCGGAGACCACGATGGCGAGGTGGGGGAGTAGTGCGGCTCGGGCCGCGGCGAAGCTGGCCGGATCCTTCGCATGCACGGCGATGAACGGCGAATGCACATGGGCGCGCAGGTGATTGACGCCCACGATCGGCAGCCCGCGGGCCAGCGCCAGCGAGCGGGCGAGGGTCACGCCCATCGAAAGGCAGGGGAGGAGTCCCGGGCCGCGGGTGACGGCGATCGTCCGGGCCTGCGCCAGTTCTTCACGGAAGTCTGCCAATAGGAGGGGGAGGGCGGAGAGGTGCATGCGGCTGGCCAGTTCCGGGACCACGCCGCCGTATTTCTCATGTTCCGCCGCCTGCGAGCTGATCAGTTCGCGCGTAATGCCTCGGGCCGGGTCGAAGAGCGCCAGGGCCGATTCATCGCAGGAACTTTCGATCGCGAGGATCATCTGCCTGCAGTCAGGCTAATTCGGAGGTCGGCTCAATCCCGATTCGTCTGGCGGAGCGGAAAAGACCGCATAACGCTTGCTCCGTGGAGCCCGCGGCCCGACATGACGCCATCGTCGCCTTGCTTCGTCGCGAGGCCCGCGACGGCGTGGTCTCGTTCGCCCGCCTCGTGGAGGCGGCCCTCTATGCTCCGACACTCGGTTATTACTCCTCCGAGCGCGTGCGCGTCGGCAAAGCCGCCGGCACCGACTTCACCACCGCGGCGGCCCTTGGGCCCATGTTCGGTCAGCTGATCGCCAGCTCGGCCAAATCACTCGTCGGTGACCTGAAGAAGCATGCGCTCATCGAAGTCGGTGCCGAGCCGGGTCAGACGCATTATGCGGGCGTCGCGTCGCAGTTCGCCGAACTGCGCACGTTCCGCTTGGGCGACTCGCCGGAATTCCCGGCCCGCAGCGTACTCGTCGCGAACGAACTCCTCGACGCGCAGCCCTTCCACCGGTTCCTCTTCCAAGGCGGAGTTTGGCGCGAGCTTGGCGTCCGGGTCGATGGCGCAG
>CAIXQT010000367.1 GCA_903921665.1 uncultured Opitutia bacterium | reverse complement strand
GTCCACTGGTGGAGGTCGCTGCCGCAGACGCCGACGTTGGCGACTTCGAGCAGGACGTCTTCTTCACCGATGACGGGTCGGGCGATCTCGCGGATCTCGACGGAGCCCTTTTCGGGGGCGAAATTGACGACGGCGGCGTTATGCATGAGAGTATGGAGTATAGAGTATGGAGTATGGGGGGAGTGCTTACCGGCCGACTTTGACCTCACCGTAGGCGTGAACCTTCTGGCAGATGAGGCGCAGGGAGGACTCGAGGTCGCCCGAGGCGGTCTTGAAGGCATCGGCATCGATCGTGAGCGGGGCGCCGAGCACGACGAGCGGGGCGCCGTACTCCGGACAACGTACGGCCTGTTCGAGGGTGAGGCCACCGACGGCCTGGACCGGCACGTTGACCGCCTGGACGACTTCGCGGAGCTGGTCCATCGGGCTGGGCATGCGGAGGCCGCGCGCGGCGATGCCGCGGCGTTCATCGTAGCCGATGTGGTGGATGACGAAATCGCATCCCAGGTCTTCGCAGAACTTGGCGCCGGCGACCATGTCGGGGCAGCCGAGGTTATCGCCCATGACCTTGGCGCCATGGTCACGGCCGGCCTTCACGATGACCTTCAGGGTCTCCTCGTGGGCGCGGGCCATCACCACCACGTGGGTGGCGCCGGCCTTGGCCATCATCTCCGCCTCGAGGTAGCCGCCATCCATCGTCTTCAGGTCGGCCACGATGGGAGTGTTCGGGAAAGCCTTGCGCAGGGCGCGGACGCCATGGAGGCCTTCGGCCAGGATGAGCGGGGTGCCCGCTTCCAGCCAATCCACCCCCGCCCGCATGGCCATCGCGGCCGTTTCAAGGGCCTCGTCGATGTTCGTGAGGTCTAGGGAGATTTGGACAATGGGCTTCATGCGGTTGAGCAGTTATCGGCGACCGCAACCTTCGGAGCAAATCGGTTTTAGATAATAGTGGCAGGTGTTTAACCTATTAAACATCGCCAGCCGCGGTTTTTTATCACCCCATACCGACTTTATGCCAAAAGCGTCATCCAGCCGAGCCGAGCTCTTGCAGAAGCAGCGGGAGTATCTGCGCGAGGTGGTCATCGACGTGGAGACCATGGCGATCTTCGATTCGCTGCCGGGCTTCCTATGTTTCCTGAAAAACCGCGCCGGCGAACACCTTTATGCGAGCGGACTCTGGACCACGCGCCACGGGTTCCGCGAAGCGTGGGAGATGCTCTTCAAGACCGACCAGGACCTGACGCCTGGCGCGATGGCGGAGTCGTATCTCGCCGACGACGCGATCGTCTACCGCACGGGTCAGCCGGTCTTGGACAAGATCGAGATCTGTCTGGATGCAGTCGGCCTGCCGGACTGGCACGTCACGAGCAAGTATCCCGTTCGCAATCGCAAGGGGGAGATCATCGGGATTCTCGGCATCTCCCGCGTGTGCATGGGGCAGGCGCCGGTCGCCTCCCAGAACGCCAAAATCGGCCCCGCGACCAAGATGCTCCAGGAGAACCTGCTGGAGTATCCCTCCGCGCAGGTGCTCGCTGATGCGTGCGACCTTTCCGTACGCCAGCTGCAACGTCGCTTCACGGATGCGCTTGGTCTCTCGCCACGTGACTATTGGATGAAGTGCCGGATCCGTGCCGCCTGTGAAGGCATCCTCAAGGGGGAGGAGAAGCTCGGTTCGCTGTCCATGCGCCTCGGCTTCTGCGACCAGAGCAGCTTCACCGCCCAGTTCCGTCGTCATACCGGCGTCACCCCGAGCGCTTTCGCGCGCGGCAAGAAGTCCCGCGACTGACCTCAGAGCGGCCGCAGGATGCAGCGGCAAGGAGCGCCGTCGCCCTTCGCGATGCGGATCGGCAGGCAGATCATCTCGTACCGGCCGGGCTTGGCCTTCGCGAGGTTGAGCCCTTCGATGATCCAGACCTTCTTTCCGAGCAGGATGTGGTGGGTCGGGACCGAGTCTTTGTAGAAGCCCCCGACGCTGAAGTAATCGATGCCCACCGTACGGACACCTTTGTCGACGAGGTATTGGGCGGCTTCCTTGGAAACGTAGACGAAATCCTTGTCGAAGGACTTCTTCTTCCAGCTCACCTGGGAGTTGCGGGTGCGGAAGAGGATGCGCTCGCCTTTCTTGAGTTTCAGCTTCGCAAGTTCGGCCGGCTTGATGGATTCCTGGTCCTTGATCTCGACCACGCGGCACGGGCCGATGACCGCATCGAACGGCAGGTCGTCCATCGTGCCGAGGCCTTTGAGGAAGTGCCACGGCGAGTCCATGTGCGTGCCTGCATGGGTGTTCAGGTTGAAGACCGAGACATTACAGACGTCGCCCTTGGCGAGTGAGGCGTGCGGCTTGATCATCGTGGGCGGATTCCCCGGCCAGGTGTGCATGCCGTTGGCGAACGGGATGGTGACGTCGATCCAGTCGGATTTGCGGGAGGGCATGGGAGTAATGAAGTGCAAAGGTGCAAAAGTGCAAAGGTGAACGCGTGCGGAGCACGCGAGGGGGCAAGTGGGCATGGTGACACGTGGACACGGGGAGAGACAGGGCTCAATAGGAGCCCGGAAACCGGGAGGGTAGGGTCGGGACCGCTCACGACATAGCTGTAACGAGGTAGGGACGTGATCACTATCGCGTCCTCCCTCAGGTCTGTGCTGCTAGGACAGCACGTGGTGCTGTCCCTACCTCTTGCTCGGTGCCGCCGCTTCGGTCACGAGGACGGAAGTATTCGGGGCGTGGCCGGAGTAGAGCGCGAGGTAATGGGTGTCGCCGATGAAGGTGGCGTTGATATTGCCGGCTTCGGTAGGGTCTTCGCTGCCGACGGCGATCGCTTCGGAGACGGGCCACTGGAGCGGACGATCGAAGATGAAGTGAGGGTCGACGACGCGACGACGGAGGACGCCGCCCTTGCCGCGCTGGTAGTAGTAGTTGCTGACCAAGCCGGTCTTGGCGTCGAGCACGAGGGTAGGGGTCGAGCCCATGACTTCGCCGAT